>NZ_MELG01000049.1:58468-78837 GCF_001767535.1 Acinetobacter sp. GWC1_38_13
AAGCATATTATGCATGAAGAAAGAGGTTTAAAACCTGTTGGTGATATTTCTGATCGCTTAAAAGTTCCTACACAGCTCAAGAACTTGGCGCTTATCGTTTGTAAAGAACATTTAAAATGTCACCAAGCCAAAAACCTTAAACCTGGCACGCTATGGCGCTTATTACAACGTTTAGATGTATTACGCAAACCTGAGAAGGTTCAGGCATTTGTACAGGCATGTGAATGTGATGCCAAAGGTCGTTTAGGTTTAGAGAATCGCCCCTATCCACAAGCACAATACATCTTAGATGCGATGGAAATTGTGAGAAAAATACGTGCTCAAGATTTACCGCCAGATATTCAAGGTGTTGAAATAGGTGAAATGTTGATTCAATATCGCATTGATGCTTTGGCTAAATTTAAAGAACAGCATGATGAGCCATCATCTGCATCATAATTTTTGCATAAAAAAAACCCAGTCAAAAGTGACTGGGTTTTTTTATTTTACTGATTCAATAAAAATTATTGAGCAGCAGCAGCTTGAGCAGCAGCAACTTCATCAGCAAAGCTCATTTCAGCTTTCTTCTCAATACCTTCGCCTACTTCGAAACGAACGAATTGAGCTACAACTGTACCAGTTGCTTTTAATACATCAGCAACTTTCTTGTCGTTGTCGATAACATACATTTGACGATCAAGAGCAACTTCGTTCAAGTACTTTTCTACTGAACCAGTTACCATTTTCTCAACGATGTTTGCTGGCTTGCCAGATTCTAACGCTTTCGCTTCAGCAATTTCTTTCTCTTTAGCGATTAAGTCAGCTGGGACAGCTTCAGCATTAACTGCAACTGGGTTGAACGCAGCAACGTGCATTGCAATACCTTTACCAGTATCTGCATCACCTGTATAAGAAACAACAACACCGATTTTTAAACCGTGCTTGTAAACAGCTAAGTTTTCGCCTTCAACGATTTGTGCACGACGAACTTGGATGTTTTCACCGATTTTTTGAACAAGCGCAACACGAGCTTCTTCTACAGTAGCACCGTCTTCAAGCTTAAGTTCAGCAATTTTTGCTGCATCAGTTTCACCAGCAGCAAGAGCAGCTGTAGCAACTTTGTCAGAGAAGTTTTTGAAGTTGTCGTCTTTAGCAACGAAGTCAGTTTGACAGTTAACTTCAACAAGAATCGCTTTGTTACCGTTTTGAATGATCGTGATCGCACCATCAGCAGCAATGTTACCAGCTTTTTTAGCTGCTTTTGCTTGACCTGATTTACGAAGGTTATCAATTGCAAGTTCGATGTCGCCGTTTGCTTCTGTTAATGCTTTTTTGCATTCCATCATTGCAAGACCAGTACGGTCACGTAATTCTTTTACCATGCTTGCAGTAATTGCAGTCATGTTGATCTCCTAAATCGGTAGAAAATAAATCTGTTCAACAAAAACGGCCCAAAGAAACTCTGGACCGTTTGCAATCTCGACGCTTTAATTTGCCACCATTACATGTCGCAAAAATGACAAGCTTGCGTCAAAACGCATTAAGCCTCAGAAGCGTCTTTCGCAGCGTCATCGCCTTTTGCTTGAGCGTTCGCTTGTGATTGAGCGTATTCTTTACCAGCAATGATAGCGTCAGCCATAGCTGAAGCGTATAACGTTACTGCACGGATCGCATCATCATTACCAGGAATAACGTAATCTACGTTATCTGGGTTTGAGTTTGTATCAACGATACCGATTACAGGAATACCTAAGTTTTTAGCTTCTTTGATTGCAATCGCTTCGTGGTCAACATCGATTACAAATAATGCGTCAGGTAAACCACCCATGTTCTTAACGCCGCCTAAAGCACGTTCAAGCTTGTCCATCTCACGAGTACGCTCTAAAGCTTCACGTTTAGTAAGCTTAGCAAAAGTACCATCTTGAGATTGAGTTTGAAGATCTTTTAAACGGTTGATAGATTGGCGAAGAGTTTTCCAGTTCGTCAACATACCACCTAACCAACGGTGATCTACATATGGTTGACCAGCACGTTGAGCTTGTTCACGGATGATGTTAGAAGCAGCACGTTTCGTACCAACGAATAATACTTTGTTCTTTTTGCTCGCCAAGTTGTTAACGAAGTTCAATGCATCATTTAACGCAGGAACAGTGTGCTCAAGGTTGATGATGTGAATTTTGTTACGCGCGCCAAAAATGTATTGACGCATTTTTGGGTTCCAGAAACGAGTTTGGTGACCAAAGTGTGCGCCTGCTTGAAGAAGGTCGCGCATGCTTACGTTGTAATCTGCCATTTTCTTTACCTTAAAGTTTGGGTTAGGCCTCCATATATCCGCATTCTCCACCTATTGCTAGGCACCCAGAGTAATGTGACGATATATGTGCGGATTTTGTATAACTACTTATCAATTTTTCAAACCACTTCTTATTTAGAAAATAGTCACGAAAAGCATTTGATAAAATAGGCGGCTATTTATACCATAGACGCTTGCGAATTACCAAAAGTTTTTAGAGATCATGAACACGACTTATACAGCTCCTCGTCGATTAATCAAAACCCCCGATGAAATTGAAAAAATGCGCATCGCGGGGAAATTGGCGGCTGAAGTTTTAGACATGATTAAACCGCATATTAAAGCGGGAGTGAGTACTTTAGAACTCGATACAATCTGTCGCAATCATATTGAAAATGTACAAGATGCTATTCCTGCTTGTGTAGGTTATGGTGCAGCTCCAGGTCGACCTGCATTTCAACATTCAATTTGCACATCTGTTAACCATGTCGTTTGTCATGGTATTCCATCTGAAAATAAAATTTTAAAAAACGGCGATATTCTAAATATTGATGTCACAGTAATCAAAGACGGTTATCACGGCGATACCAATATGATGTATATCGTAGGTGGTGAGACGTCTATTTTGGCAAACCGTTTGTGTCAGGTTGCACAAGAAGCTATGTATCGTGGTATGGCGACTGTACGTGATGGTTCTTATTTAGGTGATATCGGACATGCTATTCAACAATATGTTGAGTCTGAGCGTTTTAGCGTAGTTCGAGAATATTGTGGTCATGGTATTGGAAATGTGTTCCATGATGAACCACAAGTTCTACACTATGGACAAAAAGGTACAGGAATGCGTTTAGAGGCTGGCATGACCTTTACTATTGAACCAATGGTGAACGCTGGCGTTTGGCAAACAAAATTATTAGGTGATAAATGGACTGTTGTCACAAAAGATCATAAATTGTCTGCTCAATACGAACACACCATCTTAGTGACTGAGACTGGAATTGAAGTATTGACAGCTCGCCCTGAAGAAGATCTTTCACGTTTTCAATAATTCATTTTTAAGGGTGGGTACTTAAGTACCCACCCTTTTTAGCGTAAAAATCACTCAATTTTAATCTAATTACTACAATTTTTTTCATAGTTATAATAATTATAAATTCTATCTATACAAATTCTGCATAAAAAAACGTTATGGTGAGCGCAAGAAAAATCCTTACAAACTTTAGGACATGGAGTCCCAAGATGATGAAGAAGTCATTTGCATGCCTGATTACAACAGGTTTATGTGCCCTTCCTACACTTACTTTTGCAGATTCACCATATTTTAGCCTCAAAGATGGAGATGGGTTTAAGCGCTTCTCTATTTCAGCTGGTCCCCTATATGTAAAACCAACGGGTAAAGGACAACCTATACGTGTAAATACCTCTGTTGCAGAGGGAACCAAAACCAAAGTTGGAGATGTCAAAGGCGATTCTGTATTAGACGCGATTGATGAATCACAACCAGAAGCTACAGCTAAAAAAGCTATATTAAAAGGCGTTCTTGATCTAGAAAGAAATACACTCCTTAATTTGGGTAAAGAAGGTATTGTCTCTTATAAAGGTGATGATGGAGCACAGTACCTCAGAGCGAGCACTGCAGGTACAGCAGAAATCAATGGTTTATCTTCATGGGAAAATCAAGGTACAGGTCTTGAAGCCGATGATGTTCTAACCTTAGGGATCATGACAAGTTATCATTTTACAGATAATCTGTCGTTGGAAGTTAAAGCTGGTATCCCTCCTAAAGTAGATATTCAAGGTAAAGGAAAAATTTATGCACCTTTAACAGGGATCGCTACTCCAGAAGGATTAGGTGTAGTAGTTGGTGATCTTCCATTAAAGAAAGATATTTTCATTACGGACTTAGAAGCCCATAAAAAGACATCTTCCGCACGTGCTTGGACACCTGCATTCGAACTCCAATACCGCTTTGGAAAAACCGGTATAAATAAATTTAGACCATATGTTGGTTTAGGGCTCATGTATGCTTACTTCAGTGAACTAGAAATGAACCCAGACTTGGAAAAAGATCTTGTCAATGCTGGTCATATGATTGTCAATATTAAAGACGGTAAAGCTGGCGCAGCTCTAGACCAGAAAAAAAGCTCAGGAAATCCAAAAGTTAAGTTAGATGCTTCAGATACTTTTGCTCCTGTAGCAACTGTTGGTTTTACCTATGATTTTAATGAAAAATGGTACGCTGTAGGCTCTGTATCTTATGCTCACTTAAGTACTGATGCTACTATTACTGTGAATGATTCAAAATATGGGAAATTAATTAAAGCCAAAGCAGATATCGAAATTAATCCTATTTTAGGTTATGCAGGTATCGGCTACCGTTTCTAATCTTTTCTTTTTATCAAAGCAGCTTCGGCTGCTTTTTTTCGATCGCTATGTTTTTAATCAAACTGTATAAAAATGATGCACCATTTAAAAACAACTCATTCAATATTGCCTTACAGTTGCTATCACATTTCCTGTTTTTAAAATTTAAGCAACTGCCCACTCGGAATCTATAACAATAGAATAATTAATTTTCGCGATTTAAATTAGAATTTTAAATTGTTCTTTTGGTTAAATATTTTTATTGGCACATCCCTTGCATACTTCATAACATACAGAATCAATGTCGATTCAAAAAAATTTGTTGGCGGCCAATGATGTCCGTTCTGTTCGGTTTGTAAGCATAAGCATTTGGCTTACAAAGTAATATTTCGTTCAGTTCAGGAGAAGGCTATGTCTTCAAATATGAATTTAGATGCAAAAAAAGCGACTGAAATAAAATTATTCAGCTTTTCCACTCCTGCGATGCGCGCCTTCCATATGACATGGCTTGCATTTTTCGTGTGTTTCTTCGCATGGTTTGCATGTGCGCCATTAATGCCAGTCATTAAAGGGGAATTTAATTTAACCAAAGATCAGATTGCAAATATCAATATTGCGGCTGTTGCCATCACTATTCTGATTCGCCTAATCGTTGGTCCACTTTGCGATAAGTACGGACCTCGTAAAACATACACTGCATTATTAATCTTGGGCAGTATCCCAGTATTCGGTGTTGCAGCAGCAAATACCTATGAGTCGTTCCTTTTCTTCCGCCTTTTAATTGGTGCAATTGGTGCGAGCTTCGTTATCACTCAATACCATACTAGCGTTATGTTTGCGCCTAACGTTGTCGGTACAGCAAATGCAGCATCTGCAGGTTGGGGAAATGCAGGTGGTGGTGCAACACAAGCAATCATGCCGTTAATTCTCGGTGCAATTGTGATGTTTGGTGTAGAACAAGCAATGGGCTGGAGAATTGCACTGCTTGTACCTGGCATTATGATGGTAATTGTTGGTGTACTTTATTGGAAACTTACTCAAGACTGTCCACAAGGTGATTTCAAAGAATTACGTGCGAACGGTGTCGAAGTTGGTAGCGGTAAAAAAGGTGGAATGGCGATTTTAATGCAGGCAGCACGTAACTACCGCGTTTGGATCCTATTTGTCTCTTATGCAGCATGTTTCGGTATCGAAATCTTCATTCATAATATTGCAGCAATGTACTACGTCGACCACTTCAACATGGGTTTAAAAGAAGCAGGTTTAACTGCGGGTATCTTTGGTCTTCTCGCACTATTCGCTCGTGCACTTGGTGGTATCGTATCAGATAAAGTGGCACTTACTAAAGGATTAGATGGTCGTACAAAAGTTTTATTCATCCTGATTTTACTTGAAGGCTTGTTCCTCATTTTATTCTCTCAAATGAATACAATTGGTTTGGCAATCATCACGATGACTGTGTTTGCATTATTTACACACATGTCATGCGGTGCGACATATGCCTTAGTACCATTTATTGATCGTAATGCACTTGGTGGCGTGGCAGGTATTATTGGTGCAGGCGGAAATGTGGGTGCAGTCGCAGCAGGTTTCTTATTAAAAGGCTTACTTGATGTTCAAACTTGTTTGATGATTTTGGGATGCCTTGTGACTGTAGCTGCATTCACTGTCGTTCTCATTCGCTTCTCAGTTGAACACAAAGACAAAGAAAAAGAATTATATGAACAAGCTTTGCTTGAGCGTAATTTAACAACCTAAATGCATACTTTTAGAGGATGAGGCTTTCTCATCCTCGCTCTCTCCAAATTCAAATACTTTATTAAGGATACTGCGATGAATAAATTTTCGTATTCATTAATCACGCTTGCATGTTTATCTACCCTTACTTCAGCATCAGATGATTTTTTCTCTCAAACAAAACTTAGCTTAGATACTCGCTTACGTTACGAGCTTGTTGATCAAGACAATATGCTCAAAAATGCTGATGCATGGACATTACGTATTCGTCCTGCAATCCAAACGGGTTCATGGTACGGTCTAAGTGCATTCGTTCAAGGTGAAGGTACAGTCGAGATTAATGATGAATTTAATAGCACTCGAAATAGTCAAACTCAATACAGCACTGTTCCTGATGCTGAAAACTTGCAACTCAATCAAGCGTATTTAAAATATGTTTACAACCCTAATTTTGATTTAACCGTAGGTCGTCAAACAATTAATTTAGATAATCAACGTTTTGTAGGTACAGTTGCTTGGAGACAGAATGACCAAACCTTTGACGCTGTAAGTTTGAACTATAAACCTTGCAAAGAATTTGGATTATTTTATTCATATATTGATCAAGTCAATACAATTTTTGGTAGTGAAGAACCTGAGCCTAAGTTCATTCAAGCCCAAGCGAGTAAACAAGAAAGTAAAATTCATTTGATTCAAGCCAAAATGAATTACACCCCTCTTTTAAATGCTGTGGTTTATGGTTATTTGATGGACTTTGAAGATCTTGCTGCATGGTCAAATCAAACCTATGGTTTGAGAGTGACAGGTAAGAAAAATGACTTCAAATATTCAGCAGAATATGCAAATCAAACAGAATATGCAGACCAACCAACAGATTATGATGCTGACTATTATGCTCTTGAGCTGGGTTACAATATATCGAGTCAATCAACAACTATTGGGGACATTTCGATTGGTTATGAAGTTCTTGGTAGTGATGATGGAAAAATTGCATTCCAAACACCATTAGCAACCAAACATAAATTTAATGGTTGGACGGATATGTTCTTAACGACGCCTGCCAATGGTTTGAAAGACTTGTACATCACATCTAACTTTAATATTTTCAGCAAAGGGAAACTGGGGACGGAATTGCATCAATATCGAAGCGAGGAAAAGAATATAGATTACGGTCAAGAATATTCAATTTCTTATAGCCATACCCTACCAATCAAAGGTTTATCTGCTCTAGTAAAATATTCAGACTATCAAGCAAATGATTTTGGTGCTGATACACAAAAATTATGGTTACAGGTCGATTATAAATATTGATCAACAACCATTCACTTTAATCCAGTGAAATTGAATGCATTTAATCATTTCATTTGATTCACTTTATTAACCAAGTTGCAGAAATTGAAAAGGTTAAGTTGCGATGAAATGTCATCAAAGCATCAAAAAACTGTCATCAAAACATAAGAATTGACTGGTTAAATGAAAAATAAAAAAGCTTAAAAAACTGAAAAGCTTGCTGATTGACCTTCAGCAAGCTTTTTTCTTTGATTAACGTTTTGGTAATGGTATGTACTGTGACTGAGCATTTTGTTGAACTTTTCGCTCACCAACTTTCACTTGCAGCGTTTGTTGTTTTCCATCACGCTCAACGATCACATTAATGATGCTTTCAGGTGCTTGTAATGCAACATAATTAATTAAGTGAGATGCGGATGTAATCTGCTCATTATTCACTTGAATAATTTTATCATTACGCTTCACCCCTGCTTCATCCGCAGGTCCACCACGTAAAACATCGGCAACAACAACACCTACAGATTTGGCTGCTAATACATCTTGCTCGACAGTGTTCGGAATTAAGCTAATACCTAACCAACCACGCACAACACGTCCATCTTTCAAAATTGAATTTAGAACTTGTTGGCAGACATTTGCAGGAATCGCAAAACCAATTCCAAGTGATCCACCTGATTGCGAGAAAATAGCGGTATTTACACCGATCAAGTTACCAGCGACATCAATTAATGCACCGCCAGAGTTACCTGGGTTAATTGCAGCATCTGTTTGAATAAAGTCTTCGTAAGTATTAATACCAAGATCAGAACGACCCGTGGCAGAGATAATCCCTTGAGTCACGGTTTGCCCTACACCAAATGGATTACCAATTGCAAGAACGACATCACCTACCTCATTACCACTCAATTTGAATGGCAATACAGGAAGCTTATCCAACTCAATCTTGATCACAGCTAGATCTGTATCAGGGTCAGTGCCAATCACTTTCGCTTCTGCACGACGACCATCATGCAAAGCAACCACAATATGTTCAGCCTGAGCGATTACATGATTATTCGTCAGAATATAACCGTCTGCACGAACGATTACTCCAGAACCTAAACTATTTTCATTCTGTGGTTGTTGTGGCATTTGATTACCAAAAAACTCACGAAATACAGGATCATTGAGCAATGGATGATTCAACTGTTTGACTTTTTGTGTAGTAAAAATATTGACTACAGCAGGTGCAGCAACTTTAACTGCAGCACTATATGAAACAACGCCACCAGCTCGTGTCGTATCAATCAGAGGTTCAACTTTTTCAGCAGGCATTTTTACACCATCAGCTGCAACTGTTGGTTTAGGTTGATGAAATCTCTGCCAAGCCAGAAAACTAAATATAACAAGAATGAGTAATACCCAAGGTAACCATGTAAATGCACGGCGCACGTCTATTATCCTCTAGGCGAAATTAGTTTATGAGTAAGTAAAATATTGATGAACTAGAAATTTCTATCATTGTAAAGTAAATACCTTAAAATCAATGCAAAAGTTAAAAAAGTTTTGTCTAGCTTTAGTTACATTTAAAAATATGTTTTTATTATTCACAATGAGAGTGTTAACAATCTGAGGATAAGCATGGCTAATTTGCATGAAATTGTGCAATGGTGTAATCAAACTTTAAAAACCAACGAATTTAAAGACTATGCTCCTAACGGCTTACAAATTGAAGGTCGAACTGAAGTTAATAAAATTCTTTGCGCTGTCACAGCATCTGAAGACGCAATTGATGCAGCAATTGAGCAAAATGCAGATGTTTTGCTCGTACATCATGGTTACTTTTGGAAGGGCGAACCATATCCAATCACAGGAATGCGCGGTAATCGAATTAAGAAATTAATCCAAAATAATATCTCTTTAGTGGCTTACCATTTACCTTTGGATTCACATCCCACGCTTGGTAATAATGCCGCAATTGCAGATTTAATTGGTTTAAACCATTTGGAAGCTTTGGATCCATTTGAAAAGCATCCAATTGGCAATATTGGCTACCTAGAAAGTCCACTAAGCCCTGAACAGTTCAAAGAAAAGTTAAAAAATATTTTTGATTTTAATATTCTCCATTTACCTTGCAGCAAGAACACTATTCACAAGGTAGGTTTTTGTACTGGAGGCGCTCAAGACTTCATTGCAAAAGCAGCTGAAGCCAATTGTGATGCATACATATCTGGTGAAGTCAGCGAACGCACTTTCTACGAAGCAAAAGAGCAAAACATCCATTATTTTGCATGTGGTCACCATGCAACAGAACGTTATGGCGTTCAACGTTTAGCTAAGGCAATCGCAACACAATTTTCAGTAGATACAGATTATTTTGAGTTAAACAATCCGATTTAATTAAATTGAATAATCCGATTTCATTTATCGTTTTTAATTGAACCTTTATTGTATATCGTTCTTTAAAAGACTGCCCTATTGTGTTTGGAATCATTTACAATAGAGCCACTTAACGTAAAACCCAGCAATTGCAAGGATTGGAACATGACAACCATTACTTTACCTGCACTTCCATATGGCTATGATGATTTAGCTCCGCATATTACTCGCGAAACTTTAGAATACCATCACGATAAACATCACAATACTTATGTTGTTAACTTAAACAACTTAATCAAAGGCACAGACCTTGAAGGTAAATCTTTAGAAGAGATCATCAAAGCATCTGCTGGTGATGCTTCTAAAGCAGGAATTTTCAACAATGCTGCTCAAGTATGGAACCATACATTCTACTGGAACAGCATGAAGCCAAACGGTGGTGGTAAACCAACTGGCGCGATTGCTGCAAAAATCGAAGAAGCTTTTGGTAGCTATGAAAAATTTGCAGAAGAATTCACTGCTGCTGCAACAACTCAATTCGGTTCAGGTTGGGCTTGGTTAGTTGCTGATGAAGTTAACGGTAAATTATCAATTACTAAAACTTCAAACGCAGATACTCCACTTGCACACGGTCAAGTTGCAGTATTAACAATTGACGTATGGGAACATGCTTACTACATCGATTTCCGTAACTTACGTCCAAAATACATTGCTACTTTCTTAGAAAGCTTAGTGAACTGGGACTACGCTAACGCTAAATTAGCTGGTCAGCCAGCTGGTGTAGAGAAATAATTTTTTATTTCTTGCGTAAAAACTGCCCATCTCGGGCAGTTTTTTTATTTATCCAATCATAAAAGAATAATTATCAAGCAAACAATTCATTTTATTTACTATTCTTGTTGACGCATCTGAAATTCATCCCTAAAATGCGCATCAGATTCTCCAATAGCTCAGTCGGTAGAGCGACGGACTGTTAATCCGCAGGTCCCTGGTTCGAGCCCAGGTTGGAGAGCCAAAATTCTAAAAAGCCCTGATTTGATCAGGGTTTTTTTATTGTCAATGCTTTAATTTATTGTCATCCCTGTTGTAACTCTATTTAGTTTTTATGTTGCATCTCGTATATGTTTTAGCCCTGCGTCCTTTTCAACCCTATAATAAAAAACGATGGTCATATTAAGGAAAACCATGTTGAAGAAACTACTTCTCAGTTTATTATTCTTATGCAGTCCAGTCATGGCTGCACAAACAACATGGTATGCAGGCTCGACTTATAAGGGTACTGTGACTGTCCCTATTGAAAATGGGCCAAATGTGGTCTGGAAGTGTAATGGTAAAGTTTGTAGCATGTCTGGGCCCTGGGGCAATGACCTGTCTCTGGACTCCTGTCAAAATCTGGTTTTGCGTATTGGCAAGATTAGCTATTATAAAAATTCAGTGGGAGCAAGCTGGACAGCGCATTCGTCCCAATTAGCCCAATGCAATCAGGTTGTACGTTAATATAGCGATTTTAAGCACTTAACAGTTTATTATTTACACTGATTTTACTTGACTATAAACGTCTTGCCCCCTAAAATTCACTCCAGATTCTCCCATAGCTCAGTCGGTAGAGCGACGGACTGTTAATCCGCAGGTCCCTGGTTCGAGCCCAGGTGGGAGAGCCAAAATTCTAAAAAGCCTATATCATTGATGTAGGCTTTTTTATTTCCCCCAATTCTGTCAAATAAAATCAGTTTTCATTTCCTTATCGCTAAAATCTAGAAAATGATGATAAAAAATACAATTAAATCAATATTTAAATTTTTTAGCTTAAACTCACTTGACCTACATCTGCTTCATGCATAGAATGCCTACCTAGATTCTCCCATAGCTCAGTCGGTAGAGCGACGGACTGTTAATCCGCAGGTCCCTGGTTCGAGCCCAGGTGGGAGAGCCAAATTCTAAAAACCCGCTCACTTTGAGTGGGTTTTTTATTAACTATTTGATTTGAATATGCTGGACTTTCTTCAAACTATTTTCCTAGTTATTGGATGCATAAGTAGTATTATTCTTCTTGTTAGCTTTGTTCCTTTTTTTCTACCTAAACAAAAATTCTTTCCTCGATCAGTCATTAGTTCATTTGAAACTCAAATGTTCCTTCGATTAAAACAAGCCTTCCCCCACTACCACGTTCTGACTCAAGTGGCTTTTAGTGCATTAATTACTAGTGATCATTATAAAATTCGAAGCAAATTTAATCGTAAAGTTACCGACTTCGTGCTACTCAATAAAGATATGAAAGTTGTTGTGATTATTGAATTAGATGATCCGAGTCATCTCGGAAAAGAGCAGGAAGACAAACAAAGAGATCAAATGTTACAAGAGGCAGGCTATGATGTCATTCGCTATACTGAAATTCCATCCATAAAACAATTACAGATGGATATTCGTTCTTAAAAACAATGGTACAAGCATTTATTCAGCATTCTTAGCTTGTTCAGCATTTTTTTGATCTTCAAACTTCTTTGCAATCTCAGCACGTTGTTGATCATATTTACGTTTTGTTTCTGCATCACTTCTTGCTGCAATAAAAGCCATACCAACAATAAATATTGGTATCAATAAACCCAAAGCCATTAAACCCCATGGGATTTGCTTTTTTTCAACTGAATTCTGACTCATAGTATTCAAAATGCGCTATCAAAATCGATGCAACAATATAACAAAAAATAGCCTTACTGATGAGACTCTTTTTTGATTTACAAGTTCTACAATCTAATCACCATATCGTTGAATAATTAAGAACTCACGCCTGTACACTGCGAGTCTTTGCTTGCATCAATTTTCGCAGGATCAATTACCACATTTGTCTTAGCAGGCATTTTCGCTTGAATAAAGTTATAAATATCTAAGTTTTTACATACAATCGCTTGGGTATGTGTTGCATTAAGTACAGGTTTTAATTCCACCTCATCAGAACCTAATGCCTATAAATTAGCTACCAATGCCTGAGTCACTGAGAAAGGAACGTTAGTGTCAGCTGTACCTTGTACAACTAAGACAGGCTTATCAATTCGCTTAGTTCCAGGCTGGTTATCTACCAAAAACTTCTGAACGGTTGGATTGGTTTTAAAATTGTTTGTATCTAATCCAGGGTAATCCATCACTTTTTTATCTGGATTATCCGTCATAAATTTGATGATATCTGCTTTAAACTTCTCGATGAGGCTTGCACTTGGGTCACTTTCATTATCAAGACATAAACCATTTTCACCTGTTGTACCTTCAGCAAACTCTGCTAATGATTTAGCGCGATCTTGGAAAATATCTCGATAATCAAATCTTGGTTCATATGCTTTGATACCAACACCCGTTAAAGCAGCGTATGCCAGTAGCGTTGCGTAAGAATCTACAGACACACGATTGACTAACGGAACATTATTGGCTACTTCTGCCTGCTCGATGTTTGCCAATGCAGCTGGAGCGACTTCAAGAATAATCTTACCTAAACTTGAAGCTGGTGCTCCAGCAACCGCCCCTTTATAAGATACATCAGCATTTGCATATTCAGCTGTACCAATAGAAGCTTGCCCACCTTGTGACTGCCCTACTGACATCCATGCACCATTTAATTGGGTGCCATAACGATCTTTAACCGCTTGCATCGCTGAGATAGCAGATTTTGCTTCACTTGCTAAATTAAGATAAGGATGGATACCAGCCGTTCCCAAACCCTCGTAATCAGGTGCAACCACCACATAACCAGCAGCAAGTAGGGTTTCAGCTAAAATTCTAAAACGCGGATTAAGCACATTATTACTAGGAGCACAGCTATCAGCGACTCCCACTGTTCCATGTTCCCATACCACTACACGATAACCATCGCTTGGTGCAGCAACCTTAGGAAACATAACCATCGCAGTCGCTTTTGCTGTTTTACCCTGAACATTAGTCATGTTATAGGTCATAACTTTGATCGATGCTGCAAAAGTCAAATTATCTTTTGAATAGCTACTTTCTGAAATATATGTTTTATCTTTATTGCTGCTTGAATAACCATCATTACTGTCATTACACGCAAATAGAAATAAAGCAGAGATTGAAAAGCTAATTGCTAATCCAATTTTAGACCGTTTCATAAAATTTTCTTTTAGTCTTGTTTTTGTGTGCACGAAACTACACGCGACTTTATTAAGGCATAAAAAAAGTGCTCTACATAGAACACTTTTCAACTAATTAGTCATTTTAAACCACTAATTGTAAAAAGATTCCTAGAAAAATTATCATTCCAACCCATCTATTGTGACGAAATGCCCAAAAACAAAGTTGCGGATCCCTATCTAGAGTCTTAAATGTTTGATAAATAAAATCTCCAGCAACAACAATCAATCCAGCTATTCCAAAAGGTACAAGCAGACTTTCGATATACAATGCAATGCCGATCAATACCAAACTCACAAGCTGCAACACACCAATAATTTGTATATCGTAGCGACCAAATAAAATAGCCGTCGATTTGACCCCAATTTTTAAATCATATTCACGATCTGTGATCGCGTACTGGGTGTCATATGCTACAGTCCATGCCAAATTGCCAAAATAAAGCAACCAACAAGTCAAATCTGGGGTTTGCCCAACAGCGGCATACGCCATTGGAATTGACCAAGAAAATGCAGCACCGAGAAAAACTTGTGGTAGATGCGTATAACGTTTCATAAATGGATATATGAACGCTAACAATAACGCTCCAAATGACCAATAAAATGCTTCTATAGGCAAGAACAACAACAAACTTGCACTAAGCACTACCAAGGCTAAAAAAACAAATACTGCTTCCTTTGCTTTGATCACACCTGTGGCTAAAGGACGATTTTTTGTTCGTTCTACATGTGCATCTACTTTACGATCAGCAAAATCATTAATTGCACAACCTGCAGCACGCATAAATAAGCATCCCAAAGCCATGATTAGTAATATCTTAAGATCAGGTATGCCCTTAGATGCAATCCATAACGCCCACATAGTTGGCCAAAAAACCAATTCCGTACCAATCGGCTTATCAAATCTACATAGATAATAATAGGCTTCTAAACGTTGTCGCCATGTTATATGTTGCACTGTTTCCATGAGTAATCCTGAGAGTCAATGCTGTCGAATAAACTGTTCAAAAGCAGGCAAAAAAGTTTCCTGCACAATAAATTTACACCCATACCATGTATAACAACTTTGCCTAGTCCAGCCCTCATCAAGTTGAATAACACGTCGCTCACACTGAGGATCAGTTCTTTGAAATAAGAACCAACCGATTGGCTTATTGCGTATATATTTAAATATTCTTGCTTTTTTTTGTAGACTAAGAATCGGGAAAATACTTTTTGCCTTCACCCAAGGCTCTCGCTCGCTACCATATAAATGAGTTTCACGTACCCAAGCAACATGATGGTAAGGCATTAACATCCATTTACTGTCAGCAAATGTTAAACGTTGATAATGCTCTTTAATCCGTTCAACTTGAAAATCACCACTAGCAAGATCAGTAAGTTGTTGAGTTAATGAACCTGATGCGTACAACCATTTTTTTAATTCTTTAGGAATCTGCTTTGAATTTATTGTGTTTGGTCGTAAATTTCGCATGCTTGGCTCACTAAAAACATCGCATCTAGTTTACATGAATTTTTTAATAAAAAGCGTATGACTTTCAATTGAATCAAAAGCATAAAAAAAGCTCGCCGAAGCGAGCTTTTTTATTTGGGATGTATTACAAGCTGTAGTACATATCAAATTCAACTGGGTGAGTAGTCGTGTTTAGACGACGTACATCTTCAGTTTTAAGTTCAATGTAAGCATCTAACATTTCTTTAGTGAATACACCGCCTTTTAATAAGAACTCGTGATCCGCTTTAAGAGCATCAATCGCCATTTCTAAGTTGTGAGCAACTGTAGGGATTTTTGCTTCTTCTTCAGGAGGAAGGTCATACAAGTTCTTGTCAGCAGCTTCACCTGGGTGAATCTTGTTTTGAATACCATCAAGACCAGCCATTAACAATGCCGCAAAACCTAAGTATGGGTTCATTAATGGATCTGGGAAACGTGCTTCGATACGTTTGCCTTTAGGGCTAGAAACGTAAGGAATACGGATAGAAGCAGAACGGTTACGTGCTGAGTAAGCAAGCATAATCGGAGCTTCATAGTGAGGAACTAAACGCTTGTACGAGTTTGTACCAGGGTTAGTAATTGCGTTCAAAGCACGAGCGTGTTTGATTACACCACCGATGAAGAACAATGCCATTTCTGATAAACCAGCATATTCATCACCAGCAAACAAGTTCTTTCCATCTTTAGAGATAGACATATGAACGTGCATACCAGAACCGTTATCACCTACCATTGGCTTAGGCATGAAAGTCGCTGTTTTGCCATATTGGTGAGCAACGTTCCAAACTGCATATTTGAACTGTTGAACTTCGTCCGCTTTACGAACTAATGTATTGAAGCTCACACCAATTTCTAATTGGCAAGAAGCAACTTCGTGGTGATGTACTTCTACACGACCTGGACCCATGATGTCTTCAATACGTGCACACATTTCAGCACGCATGTCTTGATGTGAGTCAACTGGAGGAACTGGGAAGTAACCACCTTTCACACGTGGACGGTGACCAGAGTTACCAGCTTCGTAATCTTTACCAGTAGACCATGCAGCTTCTTCAGCGATTAGTGTATGGCGAGCGCCAGACATATCGATATCCCATTTAACTTCGTCAAAAACGAAGAATTCTGGTTCTGGACCAAAGAATGCTGTATCACCGATACCTGTAGATTTTAAATATTCTTCTGCACGACGAGCAATCGAACGTGGGTCACGCTCGTAACCTTGACCAGTAGATGGCTCAATAACGTCACAAGTAACAACAACAGTTGGCTCAGCAAAGAACGGGTCAAGAAAACCTGTTTCAGCATCTGGACGTAAGATCATGTCAGAAGCTTCAATGCCTTTCCAACCAGCGATTGAAGAACCATCGAACATTTTACCATCTTCAAATGTATCTTCATCAATCGTGTCAGCTGGGTAAGTTACGTGTTGCTCTTTACCCTTAGTATCAGTAAAGCGAAAATCGACCCATTTTGCGCCACTTTCTTTGATGAGTTGAAGGACCTTGTTCGCCATGCTCATTTGCTCCAATGAAATTTATATGCACTTGTTAAGTGCGTGTTAGTTGTTGGTGTACAATTAGCAATTATCATACCAACAATTTTAAAGCATA
Source organism: Acinetobacter sp. GWC1_38_13 (assembly GCF_001767535.1). NCBI lineage: Bacteria > Pseudomonadati > Pseudomonadota > Gammaproteobacteria > Moraxellales > Moraxellaceae > Acinetobacter > Acinetobacter sp. GWC1_38_13. Next base: position 75,731 of record NZ_MELG01000049.1, read on the forward strand.
CCTAAAACATTGAAATTCTTTGCAGAAAAAATGCTTTAAGCTCCATGTCCTATGTCTTCTATAATGTTTGCAATCGCAAATGCACCATATTCACACATTTCCATTCCAGCCCGTCCCCAAAAAAGACATAATGAACCAAAATAGTGCAGTATATGAAACAAAGAACTATTGTAGTGCTAAATTACGCCATCATTTATTAGCATAAATTGGCTTTTTATATCATTCTTTTGGAGTACATTCCAATCAATTCCACTGGACTTTCGATTCACCAACATGTTTTTTTATCAAACCTATAAATTTTAAAATAATATTGATAATTATTTGTGTGTCAAAAGCTCATTTTAAACTGACGACTTACTCGACCAAATTAGAAATATTGAACATTGAGCTTCTGTTTTTGCTATGATTATTTACCCTAACGATCTTGAACATATTTTTATATATTCTTAGTAACGGATATTGAATTGTTTTGGTCGGTCAATTGAATCCAAAAAAGCACAATAAAGTGCATATTTTCAAAAGGTTATAATCATGCTTCTAATGATTGACAATTATGACAGTTTTACTTACAACATCGTTCAATACTTTGGCGAGTTGAATCAAGAAGTAAAAGTTGTTCGTAATGATCAAGTGACATTAGAGGACATCGAACGATGGCAGCCTAAATACCTAGTGATTGGCCCTGGTCCTTGTTCACCGACTGAAGCTGGGATTTCGATACCTGCGATCAATCATTTTGCTGGAAAAATTCCATTACTAGGCGTTTGTTTAGGGCATCAAGCGATTGGACAAGCTTTTGGTGGCAATATTATCCGTGCTAAAACAGTCATGCATGGTCGTTTATCTGATATGCACCATAGTGATAAAGGTATTTTTAGTAATTTACCCTCTCCTTTTGCTGCTACTCGCTACCATTCTCTTGTGATTGAACAAGAAACACTGCCTGATTGCTTAGAAGTTACCTGCTGGACTAATCAACCAGATGGCACGATTGAAGAAATTATGGGTGTGAAGCATAAAACCTTACCTGTTGAAGGCGTCCAATTCCATCCTGAGTCAATTTTAAGCGAACATGGGCATCAGATTTTTAAAAACTTCTTGGATATTTACGCATAATCGCAAGAATCAACAAATTCTCATTCTTTAAACAGCCTATTTTATGAATAGGCTGTTTTTATTTTGAACATATAAAATCAATATAGAACTTATACACACTGGTTAAATTTTCAGCATTAAAATCAAACAAGAAACATTTATTTAGAACAATTCATTCTTTTTCAATAATTAATCAACTTTTCATTCATTTTCAGAAGGAAATTAAAACATAGGTTTCTGACAATTTAGACTCCTTTTTAATTTTTTAGATTAACTATAGTCATAGGAATGATTAAGCTTCAGGGTTACTGGATGATAGAATCTAAATATTATTTTTAGTTATCTCCCCCTGAAATACCAATCAGGATAGCCTTATTGTGAATACCTTGGTTTTATTGAATATTATTGTATTTTTCTTGCTCATGGCAGGATTGTTTTTTACTTATCGACCAGATTGGAGCCTTACAAAAAAAGTGCTCATCGGTATGGGTGTCGGTATCGTTTATGGTCTAGGATTAAAAACGATTTATGCAGACAGTCCGATTATTGCAGAGTCGGTGACATGGTTTAATTTAGTTGGTAATGGTTATGTTCAACTGTTACAAATGGTGATCATGCCACTTATTTTTATCTCGATTTTAAGTGCAGTTGTTAAACTTCATCAAACGACTTCGCTCGGTAAAATCAGTAGTTTCGTTATCGGTATTTTATTATTTACCACGGCGATTGCTGCTTTTGTCGGAATTAGTGTGACCAATTTATTTGGTTTAACTGCCGAGGGCTTAGTTCAAGGCACTCAAGAAACAGCCCGACTTGCTGCAATTCAAACTGATTATATCGGTCAAGTCACCAACCTTGATATTCCCAAGTTATTACTTTCGCTACTTCCTCAAAATCCTTTTGCTGATCTGACTGGAGTTCGTCCAACCGCAATTATTAGTGTTGTAATTTTCTCTGCTTTTTTAGGGGTTGCAGCACTTAAGCTGATGGATAAAGATCCAATCAATGGTGAGAGAATTCGGAATGGAATTGAAGCTCTACAAGCATTAATCATTAGCTTAGTTCGTTTAGTCATGCAATTTACACCGTATGGTGTATTCGCATTAATGGCAAAAATGGTTGCTACGGCAAATGTTGCTGATATCGTGAAACTAGGTGAATTTCTTATCGCGTCCTATCTGGGTCTTGCGATTATGTTCATCATCCATGCGTTGATTTTGCTATTTGTCCGTGTCAATCCCATCGAGTTTTTCAAAAAGGTTTTTCCTGTTTTAACGTTTGCTTTTACCAGCCGATCCAGTGCTGCAAGTATTCCTCTGAATATTGAAGCTCAAACAAAACAACTGGGCGTACCAGAAGGTATTGCTAGTTTTTCAGCTTCTTTCGGAGCGACCATTGGTCAAAATGGATGTGCGGGACTATATCCTGCAATGCTTGCAGTCATGGTGGCACCAACGGTTGGTATTAACCCTTTAGACCCTTTATGGATTGCTCAACTTATCGTAATTGTAACTTTAAGCTCGATTGGGGTTGCTGGTGTCGGTGGTGGAGCAACCTTCGCAGCTTTAATCGTATTGCCAGCTATGGGTTTACCCGTAACATTAGTCGCTTTACTTATCTCAATTGAGCCATTAATTGATATGGGACGCACTGCGCTAAACGTAAATGGATCTATGACAGCTGGTGTAGCAACAAGTCAACTACTCGGTGTTAGAGATACCGTGACTAAGGATTAAGATTTGTCAGGTCATAAAAGCCAATCATGCTATTTGTGATTGGCTTTTTTAGTACAAATTTTTTTAATTCAATCATTTCTATCAGAGAATTTTAACCTCTTCTCCAACTCTGATAATACCTTCTCCACGATGTAATGCATTTTGCCCCATCATGACTTTATTACCTTGTTTTCGATAAGCCAACATCGCCTGCATGACTTCAGGTTGCTTTTGACTAGTATTAAGATCAATCGTTGGAATGACACAGCGTGAGCAAGGTTTAACTAGATCAAATAC
>NZ_MELG01000049.1:78875-81211 GCF_001767535.1 Acinetobacter sp. GWC1_38_13
CAAAAGCCTCACAACCAGAGATGACAATATTCGGTCTAAAACGTCGTACATCCAATGAATATCCAACTTTTTCGGAAAGAAATTGGACAGATGCTTCACTTAAAATCAAAAAGGGAAAACCATCTGCAAAACCTACACGATCTCCAAATTGTGCGTATTCAAGATCGACTTGGCGAATCGTTTCCTGTGGCATATAAACCAACTGTACTTTTTTGCCTAATTTATCACTGATCCAATCATTCACGGGATGATCAATACGATTTCCTTTTACCTGATCTTGCCAAACAGTTACAAGGCGTTCGTCTTTATACCCCTGAGCCTCAATTAAACTGAGCTCCATATGTTCAGAGTGATAATAAAAGCGAATGATTTCTGATGAAATAGCAACTCCTATTTGTCCCATTTCAGCAATTTGTCGCTGAGTCACAAAACGACCATCGCAATCAACTAGCATCCATCTACGATCCCACTTTGGTCCAAAACTATCAATCTCCATTTCAGATAGTTGATTTCCTTTACAAGATTTCACTGGATAATTTAAAAGTTGACTGACGTACATATCGACATTCTCATCAAAATATTAATTAATTCAATTTTTATTAACCAAGTATAATAGTGGAAAATTATAGCAATATGTCTAAATTTAGAGCACATCAGCTTTTTATTCAAAGCATATAAAATCCACTTTATTTTCTGATAACATAACTCTCTAGCTTTTAGCTCAAGTATTACTCTTTCGTCATACCGAACCAATTGCGACCAAATCAGGTTATTTTCAAATTTTAATCAATCCTAATGCTGTAACTCATGACTATGAATATCCAACAGGCACTGAATCACATTACTAAAAATATTCATCTTACCCAACCTCAAATGGAAGATGTAATGCGCAGTATCATGCAAGGTGAAGCAACTGATGCACAAATTGGCGCATTGATGATGGGCTTGCGTATGAAGGGTGAAAGTATTGATGAAATAACTGCGGCTGCGCGTATCATGCGTGAGTTTGCGATTAAAATTGATGTCAGTGATATTCCACATTTAGTTGATATTGTTGGTACAGGTGGCGATGGTCAAAATTTATTTAACGTCTCTACAGCATCTAGTTTTGTAATTGCTGCCGCTGGTGCAACCATTGCGAAACATGGCAATCGTGGTGTATCGAGTAAATCTGGTTCCTCTGATGTACTTGAACAGATGGGTATCCAACTTGATTTGGATATGCAGCAAACTGAACGTTGCATCCGTGAAATTGGTGTAGGTTTTCTATTTGCGCCGAATCATCACAAAGCAATGCGTTATGCGGTTGCTCCACGTCGTGAGCTAGGTATTCGCAGTATTTTTAATTTACTCGGTCCTCTTACCAATCCAGCTGGTGTCAATCGTTTCGTCATAGGTGTGTTCTCAGATGAACTTTGCCGACCAATCGCAGAGGTTTTAAAACAACTCGGTGCTGTGCACGTAATGGTTGTACATTCTAAAGATGGTTTAGATGAAATCAGTCTTGCTGCGCCAACTACTGTGGCTGAACTTAAAGATGGTGAAATCACTGAATGGACACTTACACCTGATGAAGTAGGTATCCCATCGCAAACCCTTACAGGTTTAGTGGTGAATAGCTCAGAAGAAAGTTTAAAGTTGATCAAGGATGCTTTGAGTCGAGATAAGTCTGAAATTGGTGAAAAAGCAGCAAATATGATTGCTTTGAACGCTGGTGCTGGTATTTACGTGGCTGGCATGACTAAAACATATAAACAAGCAGTTGAACTCGCTCAAGATATTCTTTATGGCGGTCAAGCCTTGGAAAAAATGAGTATCTTGGCTGAATTTACTAAAACATTGAAACAATATCAGGCTGACTAAGGACTTCTCATGATCGATATTCAAAATACCATTTTAGGTAAAATTGTTGACCGCAAACATGAGGAGCTTACTGCACGTTTAAAACAACGTAGTTTGCATGATGTAGAACAGTGGGCAAAAGAAGCAACACCTGTTCGTGGTTTTGCGAATGCTTTACAACACAAACGCCCCGCTGTAATCGCTGAAATCAAGAAGGCATCACCGTCAAAGGGCGTGATTCGTGCAGATTTTAATCCTGCGGAAATTGCACAGCAATATGAACGAGCAGGTGCAGCATGTCTCTCTGTTTTAACAGATGTAGACTTTTTCCAAGGTGCTGATGAGAATATTGCAATTGCGCGTCAGCATTGTGCCCTACCAGCGCTACGTAAAGATTTCTTGATTGATCCTTATAATGTTGTTGAAGCACGTGCCTTACATGCAGATTGTATTTTGTTAATCGTGGCATGTTTATCTGATCAACAACTTGAAGA
>NZ_MELG01000050.1:0-13150 GCF_001767535.1 Acinetobacter sp. GWC1_38_13
CCGCAGCCAAATTTAAATACGCAACAGCACCCTTAGAACTCTTTTCGAAATAGATCACAGGTAAACCATGTGCTGGCGCTTCAGCCAAACGAATATTACGAGGGATAACTGTATCATATAGCTTTTTACCAAAATATTGCTCAAGCTCAGAGGATACATCACGTGTTAACGCATTTCTTGCATCATACATGGTACGTAACACACCAATGATTTCCAAGTTTGGATTGAGTGCTTTTTGTATACGGTCAATAGTTTGCGTTAAGTCAGCAAGGCCTTCTAGAGCATAGTACTCACATTGCATCGGAATGATCACACCATTCACTGCTGCAAGGGCATTTACAGTAATCAAGCTTAGACTTGGAGCACAATCCACAATAATATAATCAAAAGCTGAATCTACCTCTTCTAATGCTTTTTTGAGGATAAATTCACGACCTTCTTGCTCAGCGATTGCTAGCTCTACTCCTGCAAGCTCACGGTTTGCACCCAAAACTTTATATCCTACTTCTGCTTTTTGAATTGCAGTTTCGATCGGCACTTCACCTAATAAGACATCAGTAACAGAATACAAAAGATCATTCTTTTGTACGCCAGACCCCATTGTTGCATTACCTTGCGAGTCCATATCAACTAACAAGACACGCTTCTTTAAAATCGCCAAAGAAGCAGCAAGATTAACTGCGGTTGTTGTTTTCCCTACGCCACCTTTTTGGTTAGCAATTGCAATAATATGTGCCATGATTACCCTTAATATTTTTATTAAATTCGTTGAAGCAAAAGCAAATGACGTTGTTCATCTAATCTTGGTACTTTCAATTCGACAATCTGAGACTGATATTGACCTTTTAATTGATCAAGTTCATCAGTTGGAATCAAACCTTTCATTGCTGCAATAATACTTTTTTCATGCATATATGGCTGTGCAGCATCTACAAAGTCAGTTAGTGAAGCGAATGCTCGACTTGTAATTACATCGAACTGACCAAGTTCATTGATACTGTCTTCATTTTCAACACGTGTTTGCACTGCAATTACATTTTTCAGATTTAAATCAGCAATAAACTGTTTTAGAAAACGAATTTTCTTGCCATTTGAATCAAGCAAAACACAATCACGTTCTGGTTGACATAAAGCAATAATCATTCCAGGCATTCCACCACCTGTACCTACATCTAATAAACGCCCTTTTGGTAGATCATTCAAGATACTTAAACTATCTAATAAATGTTTAACCAGCATTTCTTTAGGGTCGCGTATTGCTGTTAGGTTATATGCCTTATTCCACAATACTAGCGCATCTTGATATTTTAATAAGAGTGTTAAAGCCTCTTCGCTGAGGTTTAATCCTAAAGCTTGACTACCTTGCTTTAATTCTTGAAAAAAATGATGCATGACAGTGTAACATCTCGATAAATTTGCTGTGCAGTATACCGATTTCTGATACAAGACACAGTAGGACTTGTTGAACGATTATGCAGTTAATCATCTATGTTCATGATAAACTGCACAATCCATCAAATTTTCTGCCTTGGTTCAACAACATCAAAGCACGACAAACATCTTCTTAGTCAAATTCACCTTGTTTAATTTTATTATCAAGCTCTTCTAACCGCTCAGGGGTACCAACATCAACCCAAATACCCTGCATTTTCTCAGCTGAAACTAATTCTTGTGACATTGCCTTTTTAAGTAAAGGTGCTAATGGTCTCTTACCATTCTCCAGACCTTTAAACATATTCGGTGATAATACCGCAATACCACTATAGGTTAATGCTTCACCCAATTGCTCCTGCTCGAATGTATAAGCCAAATCATTCGATAAAATGAAATCACCTTTCAAATGCTGAGGAGGATTATCAACCAATACTAAATGCGCTTGCTTGTCACCTAAATGAACATTCAGCAATGAAGAGAAATCCATAGTTGTCCAGACGTCACCATTTACTAGAATGAAAGGCTTATCGCCCAATAAAGGCAATGCATTGATAATACCACCTGCCGTCTCAAGTCCCTCACCCTCATGTGACCATAAAATAGTTACACCAAATTGAGAACCATCACCAAGAGCAGCCGCAAGTTTGTCTCCCAACCAAGCAGTATTGATCACAATTTCAGAGACACCTATCTTTTGCAATTTTTCGATGTGCCAAACAATTAAAGGCTTTCCACCAACTTCAAGCAAAGGTTTTGGTGTATGCAACGTGAGCGGTCGCATACGATTTCCAAGACCTGCGGCAAGAATCATAGCTCTCATTATGCAGCAACCTCATAATCACCATATTTTGCAATGAACTTTGGCATAACGATTTCACGCATAAATTGCATAAAGTCATTCAATTCATCATAACCTTGACTTTCTTCAAGCAGATACCACATCACTCTTGGCAGATCTTTTAGATAACCTGATTTTCCATCACGCTCGAATAAACGAACAAAAATACCTAAAATTTTAAGATGGCGCTGAATCGCCATAAGATCAGCATCACGCTTAAACTGCTCAAAACTCCGATTTTCTTTCGCTTTTGCTGGCAACAAGTTATAAAAGACTTCAAACCATTCATAAACGCGCTCGGCATTCCACTGTACATAGGCATCTCGTGTAATCGAGATTAAATCATAAGTATCAGCACCAATTACCGCATCTTGGAAATCAATAACACCGAGTTCTTGCTCATTTTCAATTTTCATCAGATTACGACTGTGAAAATCACGATGAACGATTACTTGAGGTTGATTAGTGGCTTCAATCGCAAGAAAATCGAAAGCTTGCTCAATTGTTTCTAATTGCTGTTCTGTTGGTTGAATATTTAATGAAGGTAGCATCCATTCTGTTAACAGACGCATCTCTGTCATTAATTTCTCATATGAATATGCCGGCAAATGAGATTTCCCGTCAATTTGCTGCAATTCAATAAGTTGTTTAAAGCTCTGGGCATAATATTGATCAACTGTTTTATCATTTAACAATGTTGACAACACTACATCACCAAAATCTTCCAACAATAATAATCCTTGCTCCAAATCTTTAGCAACGATATGAGGAACTCTCACCCCATTCGCATCAAAGAATTCATCAATCGTCACAAACGGAACGCAATCTTCTTTTTCAGGAGGCGCATCCATGAGCATATATGTTTTGTTTTGTAACCCAACTCGTGCATAGCGGCGGAAACTCGCATCTCCAGCAAGAAAGTTGATTTCAAACTGATCAGATTTGAGAACGGCTTCAAGCCAAGTTTGTATCAATTGTTCACGTTGTGTATTCATTTGCAATAAAATCTAAAACTAGCTGAGATTTTGAAAGCTTAAGTGTAGCCACTTATCAACTTTTTCTCTATGATGCGACAATAATTAATTGTGAATTAGCATACTGGTTAATGAGACAATGAAACATCAGTTTAAATTTAATCCTTTAGCAACTGCTATTTTGACACTCTTGTGTGGCGGCTCGATTCAATCAGGTTTCGCAGCAACCAACACGTCTCATGTCTCTACACTAGACAATGCTCAACTCAAAGCCAAAATTCAGAAAGACCAAGAAACCTACCCTGGCGAAAGTTTTTTTCAGCAATACTATGTAGACAAATCAGCACCAGAAGCTCAATTGCGTGACAATCGCTATCTAAGCTCATCTTTTTGCCAAGGTACATGGATTACGCCCATCAACCCTGAAAGCAGACCCAAAGATGCGAATAGCACCACCTCTGTTATTACGGCAGACTATGGTCACTACAATCCAAATGGTGATTCGGTTTTACGAGGTGACGTAATTATTGACCAAGAAGGTCGCAATATTCGCGCAGATGAGGTTACTTTAGATTCATCTCAAACATATGCAAATGCGAAAGGTCGAGTTCAACTCGCTCAATCAGGTTTACTCACCCAAAGCGATCAAATCAATTACAACTTAAAAACCCAAACTGGCGACTTAAATAACAGTTTTTATATTTCTGAACAACAACATGCTCATGGCCATGCAAGCCAAATCAAACGCCAAAATGAAAATTTGGTTATTCTTAAGGATGCTAGCTATACAGCTTGCCCACCTGAACAAAAACCTGCTTGGAAAATTCAGGCTAAACAAATTGAACTGAATCAAGAAACTGGTCGTGGTGTGACTAGAGGAACTAAACTATATGTAAAAGATGTTCCTGTCTTAGCTGTTCCTTATTTTAATTTCCCAATTGATGATAGGCGCACCACTGGTCTTTTAAGTCCAAATTTTGGTTATAGCAATGATGGTGGTGCTCAACTTACTGTTCCTGTTTATCTTAATCTTGCACCTAATTATGATCTAACACTCACACCAAGCTTTATGAGCAAACGTGGAGCAAAGTTGGATGCAGAATTTAGATATATGACTGAGAATTTTGGTTCAGGACGTATTTGGGGTGGCTACCTACCAAATGACAACGAATACGACAACAAAGATCGTGATGACTTACATTTTGAACACAATTGGAACATCACAGATCAATGGTCTACGAACCTAGAATTTAACCATGCATCAGATAAAGATTATTTCTCTGATTTTAATTCAAGCCCAAATTCAAAAACTGATTTGAACCTACGTCGTGCATGGGAATTGAATTATAAAAATGGCATTCCTGGCTTAAAAGCTCAGTTAAAAGTCGAAGATTTCCAAACCCTAGATGAAACGATTGAGGATAAAGACAAACCCTATGCTCGCTTACCTCAGTTCCTTCTCAATTATATAACAGGTAATCCACAAGGTTTACAATACGAGTTTAATAATGATACAGCTTATTTTAAAAAGTCTATAAATGATGGCTCAGCTTTAGAATCAAGCGGTACTCGTATCTATAACCAATTTGCTGTTCGTTATAACTACATAACACCATCATGGTTCTACGCTATTCCTGAATTATCCGTACGTACGATTAATACATTCTACGATCAAGATACTAAAGAGGGTTTAGGCTTATCGGCTTCCGATGATTTAGAGAAGTCTGTCGTTGTGCCGCAATTTACGTTCGCAACTGGTGTAACTTTTGAGAAAGATGGCAAATATCTTCAAAGCATCTCACCAAGAGCGTTCTATGCTTACTCACCTTATAAAAAGCAAGATGATCATCCAAACTTTGACTCTACAACAGCATCTATTAGTTATGATCAATTGTTTAACCCTTACCGCTTTTATGGGCACGACCGCTTAGAGGATAATAATTTCTTATCTTTGGGTGTTACATATAGCCTACTGGATACAGAAGGCTTAGAGCGTATTAGAGCGAGTCTAGGTCAAAGTTATTATTTTAATGACAGACGTGTAACCCTAAACGAAGAGCCTGATGAGTTCGACACGCAAAAAAGAACAGGTCCTATTATTAGCCTAGCGAGTCAATTGAATCAGAACTTCACCTTAGCTGCCAATTCTGCATGGATGTCTAATGGTGAAAATGCACAACGTGATTTTCAAGCCTATTACGTCGGCGATAAAGGTAATCTCTACAATGTAGGCTATTTTTATCGTAAAGATATTCCAGACCGTCAAGATTCTTATGATCAAGCTGTTGCATCCTTTATACAACCTGTAAAAGATAATTGGCGTATTATGGGGCATGCTCAATATGACTTAGACAATAATTTGATGCGCGAGTATTTACTTGGCGTCAATTATGAGTCTTGTTGTTGGGCTGTCTCTGTATATGGACGCTCGTACTACAACGATTTAGATGATCCTAATTCTCCTGATGTACGTAGAAAGCGTGCTGTAATGGCTGAGTTTACACTTAAAGGTTTAGGCGCCTTAAATAATAAGCTTGCCTCACTTTTAGAAAGCAGAGTTTTAGGTTTCAACAAAATTAATCAATCTTGGACACAACGTTAATGAAGATAAATTCTATTCAACATATCTTTAGAGCTACTGTTCTAGCCGCCCTAATTTCTTCATCAATGCATAGCTTTGCTCAACCTACGGATGAGGTTGTCGCAATTGTGGATAATAGTGTCATTCTTAAAAGTGATTTAGAACAAGGAATTGCTGAAACTGAGCATCAACTTAAAGCACAAAATAAAACTGTGCCACCACAACAATACTTACAGATGCAAGTTTTAGATCAGTTGATCATCCGACAAGCTCAATTAGAACAAGTTAAACGTTACGGTATTAAAGCCGACGAAAAAAGTTTAAATGCTGCTGTTTTGAAAGTGGCAAATCAATCTGGCGCTACTACCTTAGAAGCGTTCCAACAAAAACTAGACGCAATTGCTCCAGGTACATATGAAAACTTAAGAAACCGTATTGCTGAAGATTTAGCAATCGGACGCTTACGTCAACAACAAGTAATGTCGCGAATTAAAATCAGCGACTTAGATGTTGAAAATTTCCTAAATTCACCTGAAGGTCAAGCCGCATTAGGCACTCAAGCTCATGTGATTCATATGCGTATCTCAGGAGATAATGCAGCAGAAGCACAAAAAGTTGCCTTAGAAGTAAAAAATGCGCTTACGAATAGTGATGATCCAAAAGCAATCAGCTCTAAATTATCAACTTCTTCTGTGAAAGTTGATGGCGCAGACATGGGATTTAGATCACTTTCTGAAATTCCAACTGAACTCGCAGCGCGAATCACCCCATTGAAAATAGGTCAAACAACTGAACTTATTAATGTTCGTGATGGTATCCACGTTCTTAAATTACTTGAACGTAAACAAAATGATCAAAAAGCTTTAGTGGATCAATACCAAACACGTCATATTTTAATCCAACCTTCTGAAGTTGTATCTTTAGACCGTGCTAAACAAATGATTGATAGTCTATACAATCGTGCTAAAGCTGGCGAAGATTTTGCAACACTTGCTGCAACATATTCAAATGATACAGGTTCAGCTCGTGATGGAGGTAGCTTGGGTTGGGTTAGCCCGGGCGTTATGGTTGCTGAATTTGAACAGACAATGAAGAATACTCCTGTAGGTCAAATTAGCAAACCATTCCAAACACAATTTGGATGGCACATCCTGCAAGTGATGGATACTCGCCAACAAGACATGACCAAAGAAGTACAAGAACGTATGGCACGTCAGATTCTCGGTGAACGTCAATTTGATACCGAAGTAGATACTTGGATGCGTGAGCTTCGCGCCAATGCATATGTTGAAATTAAAGATGTCAATTTAGACTCAAAAGCGCAGCAAAAATAAATTCTGCCTCAAAAAATGCCAGCTATATGCTGGCATTTTTTTCATACAAATATAAAAATAGCGGCAAATGCCGCTATTTTTTAAATTACAAGTTAATCACTTGTAACGATCAACCATCTTCTCTAAAGAAATTGGGCGAATCTTATCTGCATTACCAGCTGTACCAAATGCTTCATAACGTGCAATACAAATGTCTTTCATTGCTTCAACTGTTTCACCAAAGAATTTACGTGGATCAAATTCACTTGGCTTCTCAGCCATCATACGACGCATCGCGCCAGTAGATGCCAAACGTAAATCAGTATCAATATTAATTTTACGAACACCATGTTTAATCGCTTCTACAAGCTGATCTACCGGTACACCATAAGTTTCTTTAATATCACCACCATATTGGTTAATAATCGCCAACCACTCTTGTGGTACAGAGCTTGAACCATGCATTACAAGATGCGTGTTTGGTAGTGCAGCATGAATTTCTTTAATTCGATCAATTGCCAAGATATCGCCTGTAGGTGGACGAGTAAACTTGTATGCACCATGAGAAGTACCCACAGCAATCGCTAAAGCGTCAACATCAGTATCAGCAACGAATTGTGTTGCTTCTTCTACAGAAGTTAGCAATTGAGAATGGTCTAGTACGCCCTCAGCGCCAACACCATCTTCTTCACCAGCCATACCAGTTTCAAGGCTACCTAAGCAACCAATCTCACCTTCAACAGAAACGCCACATGCGTGAGCCATAGCTACAACACGACGAGTAACATCAACATTGTAATCATATGAAGTTGGTGTCTTACCATCAGCTCCCAAAGAACCATCCATCATCACTGAGCTAAAGCCCAACTGGATAGAGCGTTGGCAGACATCAGGGCTTGTACCGTGATCTTGATGCATTACCACTGGAATATGTGGCCATTCTTCAATCGCAGCTAAAATAAGATGACGTAAGAAAGGTGCACCTGCATATTTACGCGCACCAGCAGAAGCTTGTACGATTACAGGTGAATTCGTTGCATCAGCTGCGAGCATAATTGCACGCATTTGTTCTAAGTTGTTTACGTTAAACGCTGGTACGCCGTAGTTATGTTCTGCAGCGTGATCCAAGAGCTGGCGCATTGAGATTAGAGCCATAATATCCTCCCAGGTAATGCGCCATATTCTACATGTTGATTTGTTTCAATTCAGCAACTAATCACAGGATTTCAAAAAAATTCTTAATCTTTTGTATCATTTGGGTAGCAAAACATACTAAAAAATAAAAAAAGCTAAATCGTCGCATGATTTAGCTTTTTAAATGATTCAACAAACAAATTCTAATTTGAAATTGCTTCAATCAAATCAACAATATCCTTCGATTCGCGTAAGGGGTAATTTCTTCCCAATCGCCTTTTCAATCTCAGGCAAATAGAACGCATCATCTTCTGATAAGAAGCTAATACTTACACCTTGAGCACCTGCACGTCCAGTACGACCAATACGATGAACATAATCATCTGATTGCTCAGGCAAGGTAAAGTTAATGACGTGCGATACACCATCAACATGAATACCACGACCAGCAACATCAGTCGCAATCATAATATTGTTTTTGCCTTGTTTAAACTGATCGAGCATCTTCAATCGTTTGTCTTGTGCAATCTCACCAGACAACATTCCTACTTTATAACCATCACGTTTTAAATGATCATATAAACGACGAACTTGATCTCTACGGTTTGCAAAGATCATGACTTTATCAATAGGTTCTTCACGAAGAATTTCTTGAAGCAATTTATATTTATCTTTGTTTTCTACAACGTAAACTCGTTGCTCGACATCATTATTGGTTTTCTGTTCAGGTTCAATTTCTACCGTAACAGGTTCAAATAACCATTGTCTTGCCAAATTCAATACATCGTAGCTAAATGTTGCTGAAAACATCAAAGTTTGGCGTTGCTCTTTGAATGGAGAAAAACGAACAATTCGTTTTACGGATGGGATAAATCCCATATCAAGCAGGCGATCAGCTTCATCAATCACTAAAAATTCAATTTTATCTAACCAAACTTCTTTTTGTTCAACAAAATCAATTAAACGCCCTGGCGTTGCAACAATAATATCAACAAAGTTGCGATCCAACATTTTCTTTTGTTTTTCAAAGTCTACACCTCCTAATAGAGTGACAAGATGTAGATCAGTGAACTTTGTCAAATGCTGGGCATCACTTTCAATCTGTAATGCAAGCTCACGAGTAGGAGCTAAGATTAATGCTCGTGGTTCACCACGAAAACGTTGCTCTTGTACTGGATTGGTTAATAAATCATTAATCACACTGATTAGAAAGGCAGCTGTTTTACCCGTCCCTGTCTGTGCTCGACCAATGGCATCATGCCCTGCTAATGTATATTTTAAAACCTTTTGTTGAATAGGAGTCATTTGTGTGAACCCCAAAGCATCAATGGCTTTTTTCAACTGCGGATGTAAATTTAAGGTTTCAAAACCAGACGTCATATATGCTCTCGAACCATCAATGACTAAAGAAAGTGGCTATTATAAACAAAAACGCCCCAAATAACATTGGAGCGCCTTTTATTGCGTTAAAGCAACAAATTAGTCTAAAGGCTGAACGTTTTCAGCTTGGAAACCTTTTTGTCCTTGAACTACGCTGAATTCTACGCGTTGGCCGTCACGTAATGAACGGTGACCTTCGCCTACAATTGCGCGGAAATGAACAAATACGTCATCACCACCATTACGCTGAATAAAACCAAAGCCTTTAGTGTCGTTAAACCACTTTACTACGCCTTGTTCACGAGCTGTCATAAGTCAATCCTCAGATATTGAAAGATAAGGACCTTCCGGTGTTGCAAACAGCAGAGCCAACAAGGTTTTAAAATATTTATAATTTTAAAGCTTGTAATCATTCTGTAAAACTATCAACAATTTCCGGTTACATCCATTTGTTATAGGGTTTAATACAAGAAATTTATATTAAACACTTTCTAAAACGCATCGAGCTTAACACGGGTTTATTCCAATTAATAGATTTATTTTTAGTAATTTCCTAGCACTCTATCTGTTTTATTCAACCATTTAGCGCTTTTTTTGCTAAAAATTTTCCGTGTAAAATAGTGAAAGTTTGTTAAGATAATTTTCAATTAAGCTTTGTTTATTACTATGTCTAAAATTGAAGGCTCGCCCGAAATAATTGATGCGCTAGGACAACCTTGCCCTATGCCACTTTTGATGTTGAAACGCGCTATTAAGAAATCGTCAGGATCAAAGCAATATCTTTTAAAATCATCAGACCCGCATAGTGAAATTGATGTAACACGATATTGCCAAATTCAACAACTTCAATGTCAAACACAGAAAATTTCAGACCGAGAATTTCACTATTTAATTGAATCTATTTGATTCTTTGCTAAACTCTCGGTAAAGATAAAATTGAAATATTTACATTTCTATACTCAAATTTCCTTAGTGATGAAGAACATTCGCATTAAGATGAAATTATTGACTTTAATACCATCCTATAAGGAGACTCCATGACTACTGACAGCAGCAATCAATTGATGCCCCTGTCATTGTCTGCGCCAGGCGTTAACCTTGGTGCATATATCAGTACTGTCAATCAAATTCCTATTTTAACGGCAGAGCAAGAGAAAGAACTTGCTGAACGTTATTATTATGATCAAGATCTGGATGCTGCCAAACTTTTGGTAATGTCACACTTACGATTTGTCGTACATATTGCACGCAGCTATGCAGGTTACGGATTACCACAAGGTGATCTCATCCAAGAAGGTAACCTAGGACTGATGAAAGCTGTTAAGCGCTTCGATCCTAATATGGGTGTGCGCTTAGTTTCTTTTGCTGTGCATTGGATTAAAGCAGAAATTCATGAATATGTTATTCGTAACTGGCGAATTGTTAAAATTGCCACTACGAAAGCTCAACGTAAATTATTTTTCAATTTGCGTAGTCTTAAAAAATCAAGTAAACGTTTGACTTTGGAAGAAGCTCAATCAATTGCAAATGATTTGAATGTGACTCCTGAGCAAGTGCTTGAAATGGAAGGTCGTTTAACCGCTTACGATGCTGCTTTTGAAGCGCAAGGTGATGATGACGATGATACACCGCACACCGCGCCTGCACTTTATCTAGAAGATAATCGTTACGACCCTGCACGCCTAATTGAAGAAGAAGATTACGAAGAACAAAGTACTTCTGCATTGCATGAGGCCATGGATCAACTCGATGATCGTTCTCGTAATATTTTACAGCGTCGTTGGTTAGACGATGACAAATCAACTTTGCATGAATTGGCTGCTGAATATAATGTTTCTGCTGAACGTATTCGCCAGCTTGAAAAGAATGCAATGGAAAAAATTAAAATTGCGATGTCAGCAAGTTAAATTCAGCACAAACACAAGGGCGACAATGCCCTTTTGTTTTATCCAGCTTTGTTAAAAGCTTCGAATATGTTAACTTTGTTCATCAATTTTCCAGTTCCATTTTCATTATGTGGATAGCAATTTCTGCGTTTAATCTTGCACTTGCAGTTATGTTAGGTGCTTTTGGCGCTCATGGACTTAAATCTATTGCCACAGTAGAGCAACTCGCTTGGTGGAGCACTGCAACACAATATTTTTTCTACCATGCTCTAGGTTTACTAATTTTAGCTGTACTCAAAAAAACCATACCAACATTTCCAATAAAAATTCCTTTTATTTTGATTCAAATTGGCATCATATTTTTCTGTGGTTCGTTATACATTATGTCGCTTGGTTTACCTCGAATATTAGGTGCAATCACTCCGATTGGTGGTGCATTTATGATTGCAGGTTGGCTATTACTCGCATGGTATGCGATTAAACATGCGAAATAAGGATTTATCATGCATATCTATTTAAACGGCGAGTCAACAGACACGTCATGTGAAAATCTACAGCAATTGATTCAAAGCTTGGCACTTGAAGGCAAACGCTTTGCTGTAGAGAAAAACCAACAGATTATTCCGAAAAGTAGACTTGAGCAAACAACAATTGCTCCTGAAGATCGTATTGAAATTATTCAAGCTGTTGGTGGCGGCTAATCGGCTAAAAATGGAGTAAGCCCATGCAAGATTCCCCTTTAATTATTGGTTCACGTACTTTCCAATCTCGTCTACTGGTCGGAACTGGTAAATATAAAGATCTCAATGAAACCGATTTAGCAATTCAAGCAAGTGGCGCTGAAATTGTGACCGTTGCAATTCGTCGCGTAAACATTGGTCAGCATGCCGATCAACCAAATTTACTCTCAGTTATTCCACCGGAGAAATATACAATTTTGCCAAATACAGCCGGTTGTTTTGATGCTGATAGCGCAATTCGCACCTGTATGCTTGCTCGTGAACTGCTTGATGGTCACAATCTGGTAAAGCTAGAAGTACTCGGCGATGAAAAAACCTTATACCCAAATGTAACTGCAACACTTAAAGCAGCGCAAACCCTTATTGATGATGGTTTTGAGATCATGGTATATACCTCGGATGATCCAATTGTTGCGCAAGAACTGGAAAGTATGGGCTGTGTTGCAATCATGCCTTTAGGTAGTTTAATTGGTTCTGGTCTCGGTATTTTGAATCCACATACCATTTCTATCATCAAAGAAAACGCTAAAGTTCCTGTGCTGGTGGATGCTGGTGTGGGTACTGCCAGTGATGCTGCGATTGCGATGGAACTCGGTTGTGACGGCGTACTGATGAACACGGCAATTGCTGCTGCTCAAAATCCAATTTTGATGGCTTCTGCCATGAAAAAAGCGGTTGAAGCAGGTCGTGAAGCATTCTTAGCGGGTCGTATGCGACGTAAACGTATGGCAAATGCGAGCTCGCCTGAGACAGGTTATTTCTTTAAGTAAGATAAGAAAAAGCAAAGGGAGCTGTTGTCTCACTGCTGTCCCACAAATATCACAAGAAGAACCTCAATTGAGGTTCTTCTTGTTTTCGCCATTTTTTATC
>NZ_MELG01000051.1:0-458 GCF_001767535.1 Acinetobacter sp. GWC1_38_13
TCACTCTTTGTGCCTGATAAAAAATGGCGAAAACAAGAAGAACCTCAATTGAGGTTCTTCTTGTGATATTTGTGGGACAGCAGTGGCATGAAGCGCCTTTTTTATGATGTTGATTAAAGTTTATCATCAAACTCATTATGCTGAGGTGCAGAATATTTGAAGCCTTTAGTTTTATAACCAAGGTATAACACACCAAACATAGCCCACCACAAGCCATATTTTAGTGAGGTATCTTCAATTTCTAACCACAATGCAAAGATACTGATGAATCCCATTAAAGGAATCACAACGAAGTTTAAAATATCTTTAAGACTTTTAGTTCGTCCATCACGTAATGCATAACGAGAAATAACCGATAAATTGACAAACGTGAATGCAGTTAAAGCACCAAAGCTGATCAATGAAATAACGGTATCAAGGTTCATAAATCCAGCACATAGCGCGACTGCACCTACGAT
>NZ_MELG01000051.1:484-12484 GCF_001767535.1 Acinetobacter sp. GWC1_38_13
TCTTTGGACTAATATGACCAAAGATTTTTTTATTAATCACGCCATCACGACCCATCACATACATCAAGCGCGATACCCCTGCATGCGCAGAAATACCAGATGCCATCACTGTCACGATTGCAAAAGCAAGAACATAAGATTGGAACAATGAGCCACCAACTAGGAGTAAAATGTCAGGCTGTGTTGCTGCGACATCTTGGAAGTAAGTTTTAGGATCATTTGGAAAGTAAATTTGCATGAAATATGTGCTGATGATAAACACGATCCCTGCAAATAGAGCAGTCAAGAAAATAGCTTTTGGAAGCGTTTTTTCGGTATCTTTGGTTTCTTCTGCAAGTGAACTTAAAGAGTCAAACCCTGTAAACGAGAAACAAAGTAAGGTTGCACCAGTAATTAATGCGCCAACTGAGGTTAACTCGTTCCAAAATGGTTCAAGACTCCAAAGCTGATAGCGAGTTTCTGCTGTTATTGGTCCTTCTGCGTTAAGTCCCATTTGTAATTTGCTATAAACTAAATAGGTAAATACAGCAATTACAATCAGCTGGACTAAAACAATCATGCTGTTGAAATTAGCAACAAACTTGGCGCCACGTAAGTTTACGCCAGTCATGAACGCAGTCAAAACAATAACCCAAACCCAATGATTTACACTTGGAAATAATGCTTCAAGATAAATCACTGCAAGGATGATATTGACCATTGGTGAGAGTAAATAATCTAACCAAGATGACCAACCTACCATAAAACCAACATTGGGATGAATGGATTTTTGCGCGTAGGTATATGCCGAACCAGACGATGGATAGCGGCGAATCATGTGACCATAACTCAAAGATGTGAACAAAATTGCAATTAAGGCCACTATGTATGAGGTAGGAACATGATGATGACTTTCTTCTGATACTAGACCAAAAGTGTCAAACAAAGTCATAGGTTGAATATAAGCTAAACCAATAATGATAATGTGCCAGAGACCTAGCGTTTTTTGCAGTTTAGCTGCCGATTGAGTCCCAGAGATATTTGTCAACGGCGTTATCCTCATAATCGTTGATCAAGGATCAGCTATGGTTTAAGGATCATTTGAGACGAAATGATCCCCCCTACAGAAAAAAGAAGTCCGCCAATCTATCCTAAATTGGTATTCATTGTCAGTACTTTTATGCTTTTTTTAGCAATTTTTTTGCCAATTGTGGAGAAAAAAAGATGAATAAAAGTTCACCTAAATTTTAAAAGCCCCGATCACTTTATATGATCAGGGCTTTTTCTGCATGATTTATGATCTAAATCAATTAATTACCAAGCTTTTTGCAAGATAGCACGTAGATCTTTTAAGCTTGCTTCTTTAGGATTGAAAATGATTGAACCATCATTCAGCGCTTTTTCTGCAACATCATCAAGTTGAGCTTCAGTGACTTTACCAGTTTCACGCAAATTGCGAGGTAACTTAGTTAAGCTGAATAAACGATCACGCATCGTTAGGATTGTAGCAATCGCTTTATCTGCACGTTGATTTGCAGGGGTTTGAGCATAAATGTCAGCGCCTGCTAATGGAAGCAATAATTCACCAATCTTATTGCCATTTACTTCTTTATTGTATTCAAGCACATATGGCAAGAACAAGTTCATACATAGACCGTGAGGCAGATGAGCTACTGCACCTAAAGCATGACCTAAAGAGTGAACTAAACCAACCATTGAGTTCGAGAACGCAATACCAGCCATTGTTGATGCTTGTGCAAGCTCTAAACGACCTTGTGGTTCACTAGGATTATCTAGAACTTTAAACAAGTTTTCGCTGATTTTTTTGATAGCAGCACTTGCATAAGCATCACTTAAAGGGTTAGCAGCCAAGCACGTATAGGCTTCAACAGCATGTGTCATCGCATCCATTGCAGTCATAGCTGTAAGATGCGGTGGTAAGGTTTGAGTCATACGTGGATCAAGGATCGCAGCATGCGGCATTAGATAATATGACGTAAATGGGATTTTTACGTTCTTTTCTAAGTCAGAAACAACAGCAACCATTGTTACTTCTGAACCCGTGCCAGATGTCGTTGGAATCACGAAGAACGGTTTCAATGGTTTTGATAGGTTATGTGCACCTGAGTACTGTAGTAAATCATTACCACCCTCAGATACCAGAATGTTAGTTGCTTTAGAGGTATCAATAACTGAACCACCACCAATTGCAATAATCGCATCACATTTTTGTTTGCGATAAAGTTCTGCTGCTAAGCGAACAACTTCTAAGCTTGAATCTGGTGGTACATCATCAAAAATTGCACCAATAACAGCATCAGTCGTACTGAAAGCAGCTTCAATTGGATTCAATAAGCCATTTGCGCGAACACCCTTGTCAGTAATGATCATTGGGCGTTTTGCACCTAAAGTTGCAAGTTCAAAAGGGATATGCTCTAACGCGGCATTACCAGCAATTACTTTTACAGGGCAGAAAAATTCGTAATAAGGCTTAGCCATGTTAAGCACTCCGTTGGAAATATGATTTAGCGACTTTAAGGTAAATATTTTTAGCACCCGTGAATTTTTCTTTTAATGTCAATTCGGCTGGGTAGCGTTTTACTGCGAGTGAAGCAATTAACTTAGGTAAGATCAGTGCTTCCATTTTATTTAAGCAACGGACAAGGCGAATCGCACTTGATACATCACCATCCGCAATCATTCGGTCATTTGCGAAGGCTTGAGCTGTGCTTTCTTGGAAAGAAAAAACTAAGAAGGCATGAGTCAGATGCTTAAATGTAATGGTTAAATCAGGCTTACCTTTGTAATTTGGTAATAGCTCTAATTGTTTTTCTTCTGTTACCCGAGCGATAAATGCAGGACCATTAGGAAAAACATTCATCGAGAGTATAAAGCCCACAGGAAATTTAGAAACTTCCTCTTGAACTTCACTGTCCACTTGGCTTGCCATTACTAAACCACGACCAACAACGTCCATCATGAGTTTTACGTAGGCAAATTGCAAAGTGGGCTTCACTGCTTTGGTCGAAATCACTTGCGTATCCCTTGTTAAAATTATGCAAAAGCAAATTTAGAGTATTTACTCTAATTTATTTCTCTAGATTTTAAAAGTAATTTATTCAGATTTGACTTCAAGGTCATTAAACAAATCTGCATTTTTAAAATATTCAACGAAATCATTACAGAGCTGCTCGAAATTTGGATAATCTTCAAGCAAGTCTTGTAAGCGTACCATTTCTAAACCTGCGTATCCACAAGGATTAATGGTTTGAAAACCACTTAGGTCACAATCAATATTTAGCGCAAGCCCGTGATAACTCCTTCCTTTTCTAATTTTAAAACCTAAAGACCCAATCTTACGTCCATCAACATAGACTCCTGGGGCATCTGGTTTGGCATAAGCATTGATATCGTATTTCTTGAGTAAATCGATCATCGCTTGTTCAGCGAAGCTAACTAAAGTTCTGACATGCCATTTCAAACGATTAAGATCAAACAGGAAGTAGGCAACCAATTGTCCTTTACCATGCCACGTCACTTGACCACCACGATCTGTATGCACAACAGGAAGTTGAGTATGCATGAGAATATGTTCTGGTTTACCTGCTTGTCCTTGAGTTAGAACATCTTGATGTTGGAGTAGCCAAAGCTCATCAGGTGTTGTTTCATCACGATGAGTTGTAAAATCTTTCATCGCTTCAAATCGTGTCGTGTAATCTTGTAGATCCTGAAAACATCGAATGATTAAGGATGGTTTATCAAGGTTGGTCACAATAAACTTCCTTTGATTGAATAAATACTTTTTTGCGGAAAATCTGCTCTAACTGATCGTTTTTCGTTTCATGTGGATTTGCACAATTCGACCACTCACGAATGAGTTGAATTTGGGCATATTGAACTGCGTTTTTGCTTTTTAATTTAATATCAAAATCTTTGCTGCGTTTCATGAGAAATTGTGGATCATTACCTAATTTTAACTCTAATTGATTTTCACGTTGCAGAGAAAGTTTGGCATTGTTAATCAGTGATAGCTTATCTTGTGCATTTAAAGCCTTGGCTTGGTTTAAACATTGTGGTGCAAAAGTCGAAGTGAGTAACTTCGTAGGCTGTGTAAATGCGAGAGCTGTCAAATAATTATGTTGGTATTCCTGATCTAGATTTTGAATAAGATCATTTTTGAGTTGCTGAAATTCTTTAATAGGCAAGGGGTGTAGATTATTTAATGCTTTTTTCTGTACTTTGTATTCTTCTTGAATTGCAATTAAATTGATCTTAGCAATGTCATCTGGGTGAAAGGCATAAGATTTACTATTTAATTGTGTCGAATGACGTGATTGCATCATTTTAATCGTGTCATTTAATTGTTTAACTGTGAATTTATTGGTTTCATAAACTCCTTTATATTCACACAGTTCATTTTGCCATGAAAAAGTTGCTATTTTCGCATCACTGATAGATGGGATAAATACTGTAAATAATGATAGTAAAATTCGTTGCGTTTTCATCAGCTATTTCGCAATCATAAATCGAAAAAGAAAGAATAATATAGAAGTGTTATGAATGGTTTAACTGATCAGAGGTTTTATTTGCATACATAAAAAATCCAAAACACTTTCGTATTTTGGATTCCTTGATTATAGCGCTGTCTTAATTAATGGACAGGCAGCAAGATCAGCATATAGTGCATGAACTTGTTCTAATTCTTCAAAGCGTAATTGCGCAGTTAAAGAATGATATTTACCTGTGCGAGAAGCTTGAACAGTAACTGTTTCACCATCAAACTCAGGGAAGTGCTTCTGCAAAATATCAACAACAGCCACTCGAAGTTCATCCCCTGCATTACCAATCAATTTGATTGGATAGTCCATTGGGAAAACCCAAAGATGTTCTTGCAATTCACGAGAAGGAGTGCGGTCTAACATGAGCAACCTCTTAATTTGAAACGCCTGCATCAGTGCAGGCGCTTATTATCTAATACAATAATGGGGACAAAGCACTAGACTTCAACCCCTAAATCAAAGCCTACAGAATGCACTGTTAGAGCTTTGATTTTTGAGTAAAACACACTCAATATTAGTCGTTTTCCAGGAATGAGCGTAAGTGTTCAGAACGAGAAGGGTGGCGAAGTTTACGTAACGCTTTTGCTTCAATCTGACGGATACGCTCACGCGTTACATCAAACTGCTTACCGACTTCTTCTAAAGTATGGTCAGTTGGCATATCGATACCAAAACGCATCTTCAAAACTTTTGCTTCACGTTCAGTTAAGTTTTCAAGTACTTCACGAGTCGCTTCTTTTAAGCCTTCCGAGGTCGCAGCATCCACTGGTGAAGTGATGTTTGAATCCTCGATGAAGTCACCAAGATGCGAATCTTCATCATCACCGATTGGTGTTTCCATCGAAATCGGTTCTTTTGCGATTTTAAGTACTTTACGAACTTTAACTTCGTCCATTTCTAAACGTTCGCCTAATTCTTCAGGTGTTGGTTCGCGACCCATTTCTTGAAGAAGTTGACGAGATACACGGTTGATCTTGTTGATCGTCTCAATCATGTGTACTGGGATACGAATAGTACGGGCTTGATCGGCAATAGAACGAGTAATTGCCTGACGAATCCACCACGTAGCATAAGTCGAGAATTTATAACCACGACGGTATTCAAACTTATCTACGGCTTTCATCAAACCGATGTTACCTTCTTGAATAAGATCAAGGAATTGTAAACCACGGTTCGTGTATTTTTTCGCAATCGAAATTACCAAACGTAAGTTCGCTTCAACCATTTCTTTTTTAGCACGACGGGCTTTTGCTTCACCTACGGCCATACGTTTAGAAATATCTTTAATTTCTTTAACGTTTAGATCTAGTTCTTTTTCGATGTCAGCAATCTTTTGTTGGAATGCAAGTACATCTGGGCGAACTTTTTCAAGGTGTGGTTTGATTTCAGCAGGTGCCTTAGCAATCTGTTCATCTAACCAAGCAGGATTTGATTCTTGCTCTGGGAACGTTGTACGGAACTGATTGCGATCCATACGACCACGACGTACAGCATAACGCATAATCTCACGTTCATTTGCACGAATTTGATCATGTGTGCCACGAATCATTTCTGAAATAATGTCAAATAAACGTGGAGTAAATTTGAACATCATGAACACAGCTGCTAGAGATTCAAGCGCTGCTTTCGCTTCTTCACTGCTACGACCGTGTTTTTCAATAATCGCTTTTGTGTCATTCCAAGCAGATTCTAATTCTGTAAAACGAACTTTTGCGACTTCTGGATCAGGACCTGAATCACCTTCAGAATCATCATCACCTTCAGAGTCTTCATCTTCATCATCATCGTCGAGTTTTACATCTTTTGCTGGTGCTGCTGGAGTTTCAGCATCCTCAAGCACAGCTTCTTCTTCCAGTACTTCTGGAATATCATCATCTGTTTCTGGATCTAAATAGCCAGAAAGAATATCGGCAAGACGACGCTCGCCAGTTAAAAAATCATTATATTCTTGTAAAACGACTTCAACAGCATTTGGCCAGTAAGCGATCGAGTGTAAAACATCACGGATACCTTCTTCGATACGTTTTGCAATACTGATTTCGCCTTCGCGAGTAAGAAGTTCAACTGTACCCATTTCGCGCATATACATACGAACAGGGTCAGTCGTACGACCAGGCTCACTTTCAACTGAAGCCAATACTGCAGCAGCTTCTTCTTCTGCAACTTCATCAGCAGCCTCAGTCGATTCGCCAAACATCGCATCGTCAGTTTCTGGCGCACGTTCATGCACAGGAATACCAACGTCTTGAAGCATCTGAATGATGTCTTCAATCTGTTCGCTTTCTGTAATCGAGTCCGGGAGATGATCGTTAACCTCAGCGTAAGTTAAGTAACCTTGTTCTTTGCCTCGGCTAATCAGAGCCGCTACTTGAGAAGTAGGGGAATGCATATCGCTCATCTTTGCTTACTCTTTGTTGAATCTGTGGCGGTGAAAAACCGTGCATGATAGCACAATTCACGTCGAATGTTTTGGATTTGATCCGTTTGTCTTAAATAAAAAAATAGGTTTGATTTCACGGTAGTTTGTTGGATATGGGGTTGAGTATTATTTTTTCAAGCAGCAAGTCCATTGAAAGTGATTATATTTCATTGTTGTTGCCCTCCATCTATAAATACACAAAAAAAGCGCTGAAAAAAAGTACAAATCACCGATTTATAGCGAAAAAATTAAATAAAACTTGACAAGGTATTTGAAGAAAGATAAATAGCGGCTAGACCCATTTATATTTTTCATTGTTAGAGGTAGTGTTAGTGTCTTCTACAGATTTTGAATTAGATGATGATAACTACGGCGATGATGATGTTGGTTTTGATGAGTCATCAGGAAAAATCAGCGCCAAAGAATCATTAGAAAAGCGCCGTTTGATTGATGATCTATTGGCTCAACGTCGTTTAGAACGAGAATTAAAAGATTTTGATTATGATTTCGACGACGATGATCTCGACGACGAAGACTGAGCAAAATTTCTGAGACTTTAAGTCTTAAAATGTTATGCTGTTGACGAAATATTTTTAAAATTTGGATAAAGAATGAGTACGTTAGATTTAGACTTATTGAGTAATTATCTTGACGGTGATCAAAACGAATACGGTCTGGATTTTGCAGCGACTCATGGTTTTCTGTGTGCAATAGCCGTAGGTCCAAAGTTTGATCGTTGGTTAGAAGAACTTTTTGATAATAATCAAAAGAAAGTTCCTAGCGAAATCGTTGAACAAGTTAAGTTATGGTTAGAGTCTCTAAGACAAGACTTAGCAAACGAAAACGGAATCGAATTTCCTTTTGAAATCGAAGAAGCAGACGTTGAATCAAGTTTAGGTGATTGGAGTGTAGGTTTCGTTGATGCAATGTTCTTGAACGAGGATGCTTGGTTTACACCTGAGTTTGAAGAGCAACTTGTAGATTTAACTTTACCAATAATGGTCTTCAGCGGTATTGATGAAGAAGATCCTCAGATGGAGTCTTTCCGTCGTAATGGTCAATTGATGGATGAGTTAGCAGAAGAAATTCCAGATAATCTGAACGAAATCTATCTCATGTATCATACTCCAGCCTAATATGTTGTATTTATCAGCTTATTAAGTTGATGAAATTTGATATAAAAAACGTCCAATAATGGGCGTTTTTTATATCTTTAAATTTATATTTTGATCGATTAGATTGAATGTTTTATATTTGAGAAAAGATTAAACTGACACCTAATAAGCCCAGCAACTAATTAATTCTTGGTTCTAAACATCTCAATTAAGACGTTTTTTTATTCTCAAGTCCTTTTAGGGATTGCTTTGCATACCAGCCATAGCTGAGATGAAAAATAAAGTATTCAATTAATATTAAAAATACAGTCACCAAAATCCAAAGCCATATAGGAATGTGTTTAATAACCTCAATAGATGTCTGAATAGGAGCAATAAAAAATAGTGCGATTACGACGAGGATTGCACTGATAATTAAGTTACTCGCAATTGATCCTAAGATTAGATGCTCACGTTCTTGAGGATTAGGGACTCTTTGTTCGCGTTTTACAAAGATCCATGACGTAAAAAATCCTGCTGCAATTAAGGTCGGCACAGTAGTAGAACTTGATAGATCTATAAAGTAGGCCAATAATCCAAAAATAAGTAGCGTGAGTGTATAAATACCTGTAAATATCCATAGATAATATTTCATTATGATTTCTCTTTATGATTTGATTTTGGGTCTATAAGTAATTCAAATCTATATGTTAATTTTATTTTTTAAATAACTTGAACGTGAATTATAAATAATAAGTAATTAAAACCACAGCTTTTACTGTGGTTTTAATAAGTTGATATGTATTTAGTAAGGCTTTAATAGCCAAATCTTTTCTTCAGCATCAACCTTTCCTTTGAGTAATTCTGTTTGACTATCAAGTAATTGCAGTTGGTACTGCTTGGAATAATAGTCTTTAAGCTGTTGAGGGGAAATAGAGAAAGGAGGACCCGCCATCACGCTTTGATCATATTCAAAACTAATGAGTAATTGAGTTGCCTGATTGCTAATTTGCATCAAATGTTGTGCATAATCGGTTCGCATTTCTTCAGGTAAAGCGACTAAAGCAGCTCGATCATAAATCGCATCAATTTTACCAATATTGCTTGAAGTCAATTCAAAAAAATCACCAACAAATAGATCAATTTGAGGATGGTGATAATGAGTTAATTTTTCCAGTTTTCTTTCAGTAAATGGAATAGCAAGTTCGGCCATTAATTCTTCGATTGCAATCGGACTAAGATCAATTCCAATCAGATGATAACCTTGTGCTAACAACCAATGGATATCTAAGCTTTTCCCACACAATGGAAGGAAAATACGATTGTTTTTCTCTAGATTCAAGGAGTCAATATATTTAACTAATAGTGAATGAGGTTGATTGAGATGAAACCCAATTTCATTTTTTTGCCATTTATCATGCCAAAATTCATGTTTCATAATTTGTCTCAGATAAAAATAATTGAAAATAACTCTCAGTGTTTATCCTTATTATTTTTTTTGAACCTTCTTGCAATAATCCAAATGATATACAGTAAAGCTAGAGCTAAAATAATATAACCGACACGTTGCATAATCAGCGTCATCAAAGCTTGATTTTCGCTAAAGTGATAACCTAAGTAGGCTAAAAAAGTAGTCCATATAATCGTTCCTAAGGCACTGTAGGTCATAAATTTACCAAAAGGCATTTTACTCATACCCGCGGGAATACTTATGAGAGAGCGTACAGCTGGAATCATACGACCAAAGAAAACAATCTTGTGTCCATGTTTGTTAAACCAAGTTAATGCTTTTTCAAGATCACTTACCTTTATTCTTAGAAATTTTCCATAATGCTCAATAAAGATGAATAATCGTTGCTCAGGAATTTTTCGACCAATCCAATATAGCACCATCGCAGCAAGTAAAGATCCTGTACTGCCCGCAATAATGACACCAATTAAAGTCAAATCACCTTTAGAGGCTGTATAACCAGCAGAGGGCATAATAATTTCAGATGGTATTGGTGGAAAAATATTGTCTAAAAACATTAAGAATGCAATACCCAAATATCCCAGCTTTTCCATCACAGATAAGACCCAGTCTTCTAGTCCCATAGTACCTTGCTACGTATTTTCATTGATTAGAGGATAGTGATGCTTCTTTCTTAAGCACACAATATATGAATGGTTATTATTTTCTCGTATAAAAAAGCCGTAGAAAACTACGGCTTTTGAGCATAACAATAAATTATAGGCGTTTGCGTTTTGCTGCTGCAATTTGTGATTGGCGCATGCGGAAACCTTCTTTTTGTTTTTCTGTAGTTTTATCAATACAGAAAACACAAGAAACTCCATGTTCATAGCTAGGTAATTCAGCTTCTTCTTTAGTAAGAGGCCAACCACATGCATGACATTTAATATTTTCGCCTTCTTCAACACCATGTGTTACTGCTGTGCGGCCATCAAATACGAAACATTCGCCTTCCCATAAACTTTCTTCTGCTGGGGTTTCTTCTAGATATTTAAGAATACCGCCTTTAAGGTGATATACCTCATTAAATCCTTCTTGTAAAAGTAATGATGTTGATTTTTCACAACGAATACCACCTGTACAGAACATGGCGATTTTCTTATCTTTGTGTTGTTCTAAGTTTTGCTTTACGTATTCAGGGAACTCACGGAAAGTTTCAGTTTTAGGATCAATTGCACCCTTAAACGTGCCTGCTTTATATTCATAGTCATTACGTGTGTCGATTAAAATTACATCATCACGGCTAATTAACTCATTCCACTCTTTAGGGTCGAGGTAATGACCGACTAGATCACGGGGTTTAACTTCTACACCTAAAGTTACGATCTCTTTTTTGAGTTTAATTTTCATTTTGCGGAATGGTTTATCAGAGCTAAAAGACTCTTTATATTCCATTTCGTTGAAACCTTCGTTCAGCAAAAATTGATGTACAGTATCAATTGCTGTGCGATCACCAGCGACAGTACCGTTGATTCCTTCTGGTGCAACAATCAGAGTTCCACATAAATTGATGCTATTCACTAGTGTTAAAAGACGCTGTTGCAGATCCGCTGCATCTGAAACTTCTTTAAATTGATATAGTGCCGCAACAACCCAATTATTGGTCGCTTGCTGTTCTACAGGTGCAAGCTGTTCTACAGTAGCGTTCATGGATAACTCCAAATGTATTAAGATAGGAAAATCAAGGCGCGTATTTTAGCGTGAAATTTGAAAATAAGCGAGAAAACCATAAAATTGATATGGTTTTAGAGGAATGTGTTTTGAGTAATGATCGTCGAATCCCATCATTGACCCCATGTGCAGGGCGTTGTTCAACGGTATTTGGTGATTTGGTGTGCCGAGGATGTCGCCGTTTTAATCATGAAGTAATTCATTGGAATACATATACACCAGAACAGCGACTTACAGTTTGGCAACGTTTAGATGCACAACTTGATCAAATTCTTGTGCCTTTGTTACCTCATGCAAATATACAACAGGTAGAGGATTTTATTCATAATAAACGGATTCGAGTATTAGATACGGCAACGAAAGGTCGTAAGCTTTATCATGCATTAAAGATATGCGAAAAAAATAAGTACTTAGCGCAGGAAAGTGGTCTTGGGATTGTGGATACACAAGTGAAGCCTGTATGGGATGAATTCGAGAGAAGAGTATTGGCTTTAGCTAAAGCGAGTTATGAACTGGCTTGGCTTCGTGCCGATGGGATTAGTTCGAATTTGTTACGGACATTAGAAGAAGATGAAATCTAAATTCTTTTGTGGTTGATATAGTAAATAATAATTTCTGCGATCAATAAATTAATTGTCCAGCCTAGCCATGCTTCTAGTTGATATATATGGATTGGTGTTAGCCAGTCAATGTAAGGTTGTAGTTCGTATAACACGAGTTTCCATGTTCTTAAACTCAAGGCAGATAAAGCTAAAGCAAAACTTCTTA
>NZ_MELG01000052.1:0-12332 GCF_001767535.1 Acinetobacter sp. GWC1_38_13
CTTTATGACTGCCCATACGCATAGTGTTAGAACGTGGTTCAATGATTGCCCAAAGTTTACGTTCACCAAGACGTTTACGTGCGCCGTCGAGTGTAGTTTCAATCGCAGTTGGGTGATGGGCAAAGTCATCATAGACTTCGATGCCACGTACAGTACCTAACAGCTCCATACGGCGCTTTACACCACCAAAGTTAGATAATGCTTCACAGGCTTGTTCAAGGCTGACACCGACATGCTGAGCAGCAGCAATCGTTGCCAAAGCATTGGCTACACTGTGCTGTCCTGTCATATTCCATTTTACTTCTCCGATTGCCTTGCCATTTTCAAGGACTTTAAAATGACTACCATCGGCACTGATCAGATCCGCTGATAAAGCAGCTTGGTCATTAGGTTCAAGACTGGTGCGAACCACAGGCGTCCAACAGCCTTGTGCTAATACTTCATCAATATTGGTTTCAGTAATTGGAGCAATAATACGACCTTCGCTTGGAATGGTGCGTACTAAATGATGAAACTGTTTTTGAATCGCAGCAAGATCATCAAAAATGTCTGCATGATCAAATTCAAGATTGTTTAAAATCGCAGTTTTTGGATGATAATGGACGAACTTAGAACGCTTATCGAAGAAAGCAGAATCATATTCATCAGCTTCCACACAGAAATATTTGCCACCACCTAAACGTGCGCTTTCGCTAAAACCAAGCGGTACACCACCAATTAAGAAACCTGGATTTAAACCTGCTTGATCGAGTACCCACGCCAACATTGTAGTCGTCGTCGTTTTACCATGTGTGCCTGCGACACCTAGGACATGTTTACCTTGTAACACATGATCAGCTAAGAATTGTGGGCCAGAAATATAAGGTAAACCTTCATTGAGCATATACTCGATGGCATCAATACCACGTTTCATTGAATTGCCGACGATTACAAGATCGGGATGTGGTTGCAAATGGCTACGATCATAACCTTGCATCAGTTCGATGCCTGCATTTTCGAGTTGAGTCGACATCGGTGGATAAACATTGGCATCTGAACCTGTGACTTTATGTCCTAAATCTCGTGCTAATAGAGCCAAAGACCCCATAAATGTGCCACAAATACCCAAAATATGCAGATGCATAACTCGCCTACTCCACTGCTTTGCATACAGCACGGAACACGTGTGTATGATTGTCGTTATCAATAAAATTCAATCGCAACGATAGCAAGGCTTGCAGTGAAAAGATAGTCAAAATTCGTTGTTGTTCTTCACTTAAAATTTAAGCGAGAAGTGTTAAGATTTCATCGTTTTTAAGATGTATCTATCTCCCTGTTGTCTTTATTTTCCGAATTAGAAGGACGCTATTTTGAGCCCGATGCTTTTAGCCCTGTGTTTATTGATTATTTCAAACTGTTTTATGACCTTGGCATGGTATGGACATCTCAAAATCTTACACGATGCTCCGCTATGGCAAGCGATTCTATTTAGTTGGTGTATCGCTCTACTCGAATACAGTTTTATGATCCCCGCAACGAAATTATTAAATCAATATGGCTGGAGCTTGGGGGAAATGAAAATTACCCAAGAAGTCGTGACACTATTGGTTTTTGTTCCGTTCATGATTTTTTTATTTAAACAGCCATTTAAATTAGATTATGTCTGGGCAATGTTGTGTTTGCTTGGGTGCGTCTACTTTGTTTTTCGTAATCAGAGCTAGTTTTTCTATGCGATGCTTAATCGTTTCTGTAGTTGGGGATGCCTGAAAAAAACGCTATAATATCCCCCAATTTATTCCTTTGTGCTTGGCGCAAGTCGAGACACTCTCCTCTTTTTATCTTGTTTTGGAAAAGCCAATGAATGCGGTCGCAACAGATAACCAACCTTTAGTCGGGATTATCATGGGTTCTCAATCGGATTGGGCAACACTTGAACATACCGCAAACATGCTCAAACAGTTGGGTGTGCCTTTTGAAGCTGAAGTGGTTTCTGCGCACCGCACACCAGATCGTTTATTTGAATATGCTGAAACAGCACGTGATCGTGGTATCCAAGTGATTATCGCGGGAGCTGGTGGTGCTGCACATTTACCAGGAATGTGCGCAGCAAAAACTGATTTGCCAGTGCTTGGCGTGCCAGTAAAATCTTCGATTTTAAATGGTGTTGATTCGTTGTTATCGATTGTGCAGATGCCTGCAGGTATCGCGGTAGGCACATTGGCAATTGGCCAAGCTGGTGCGACCAATGCAGCCATCATGGCAGCTCAAATTCTAGGTTTAACACGTCCAGAGATCGCAAAAAATGTTGCAGATTTCCGTACTGCACAAACTGAAAAAGTATCGAGTAATAACATTCCTGGTCAAGTATAACGAGGTTGATCATGAATAAAACCATCGGTATTTTTGGTGGCGGACAGCTTGGACGCATGATGGCGCAAGCCGCTTTACCACTCAATATTCAATGTAGCTTTTTCGAAGCAGAAACAGATTGCCCTGCGGCTATTCTAGGTCCTGTATTTTCAAGTAAAGATCCACAAGCGCTTCAAGCTTTCATCGCAAGTGCTGAAGTATTCAGTCTTGAGTTTGAAAATACGCCTGTAGCTGATGTGGATGTTCTGACTCAGACCAAAACATTACACCCTCCTCGTCTTGCTTTGGCGACGGCTCAGAACCGTTTAGCTGAAAAAGGCTTGTTTGATGAGTTAGCTATTCCTGTTGCGCCGTATCGCGCAGTGGATAGCTTGCAAAGTTTAAAGCAAGCTGTTGATGAATTAGGCTTACCGATCGTATTAAAAACCGTAACAGGTGGCTACGATGGTAAAGGTCAGTTCGTATTGCGTTCAGAAGATCAAATTGATACAGCTTGGGCTGAACTTGGGCCTGCAAAAAGTCTAATTGCTGAAAGTTTTGTGAAATTCAGTCGAGAAGTATCGATTATTGCAGTACGTGGACAAGATGGCGATGTCAAAACGTGGGCATTGGCAGAAAATCATCATCACAATGGTATCTTGTCACACTCGATTGTTCCTGCGCCAAACAGCACAGATCTACAGCCTGTTGCACAAGATTACATTACCCGGTTATTGAACCATTTGAATTATGTGGGTGTGCTTACGCTTGAGTTATTCGTAACTGAGCAAGGGCTTTATGCCAATGAAATGGCATGTCGTGTACACAACTCAGGACATTGGTCGATTGAAGGTGCGATTTGTTCGCAATTTGAGAATCATATTCGTGCAGTTGCAGGCTTACCACTTGGTGCAACGGATGTTGTTCGTCCAACTGTGATGGTAAATATCATCGGGCAACATCCTAAATCTGAGGACGTTTTAGCGCTGAAAGGTGCTCATTTACATCTTTATAATAAGTCTGAGCGTGCTGGTCGTAAGTTAGGACATATCACTTTGATGCCGAATAATTCTGATGAATTAACAGATTTATGCCGTCAATTGGCTCAAATTTTACCTGTGCCTTTAGCTTTGACGACTGATATGAATATCTAAGTTATCCACAATGCAACGAAAAGCGATCTTCGGATCGCTTTTTTATTGGCTTAATGTTTTTGAATTTAAAAGTGTATAATGAATTTGGTTGTGGATAACTCTTTCTGGTGTTTTGAATTTAAACAAGGTGTCCTTAATTTGAATTTAAAACTGAGTTTTGGTTGTTAGGTTACTTTTAAATTCAAAAGTATGGGGTGAGATTTAAATTTAAACTTGATGATTTAAGTTGTTTTGAATTTAAATTTTAGTGGTGTGTATCAATGACTATATGCTGATTTTAAAGATAAAATTGGCTTAATTCATCTTCATGATAGTTTTAGGATGATTGCTAAGGAAATAAATTTAAATTGAGTGGTTTTTTTGAATTTAAAACAAGTTGTATGACTTGGATTGTGTTTTGAATTCAAAAAGATGTGCTGATTTGAATTTAAAAAAGATAGGTTAAAGTTTTAAATTTAAAAATCGCAAGTTTTATGAATTTAAAATATTCATTTAAATTTAAAAGACAAGAAATGAATTCAAAGTTACGATTCCAAACGATACATGCTGTTGCTGCATGCTATCTTGAATATGAAATTTAAATTTAAAAATTCTGGTTAAGACATGAAACATTCTTTGCGTTTTTTTCTAGGCACTGCCTTATTCACTTTATTAAATCAAGCTCATGCGGAACTGGTGATTAATGGTGCTACCATTTCAGCTACCACTGTAACGCCAACCAGCAACGTTTATTCTCCAAATTCAAATTTTCAGGGATGTTTGGCAAATTTACGTTCTCAAGCCATTGCATCTGGTGTTTCTGCTTCGACCTATGATCGTTATACGCAAAATCTAACGCCAGATTATTCAGTGATTGATAAATTAAATTATCAACCTGAATTTTCGACGCCGATTTGGGATTATTTATCTGGTTTGGTTGATAACGAGCGTGTACAAGCAGGTCAACAGAAACTAGCACAGCATCAAGACGCACTCCGCCGAGTAGAACAAGCCTATGGTGTTCCAGCAGAGACAGTCGTTGCTGTTTGGGGAGTTGAGAGTAACTATGGTGACATTTCAGGTAAATATCCTTTATTACAGGCTTTAGGCACTTTGAGCTGTGAAGGACGTCGCCAAGGTTATTTCCGCAGTGAGTTTTTTGCAACAATGCGTATTTTACAGCGTGGAGATTTAACCCAAGACCAACTTTATGGTTCATGGGCTGGAGCATTTGGACATACGCAATTTATGCCATCAACCTATGAAAGCTTAGCTGTAGATTTTGATGGAGATGGTCGCCGTGATTTGGTTTCTAGTACAACCGATGCGTTAGCCTCTACAGCAAATTTCTTGAAAAGAGCAGGTTGGCAAACAGGAATGCCATGGGGATTTGAAGTCAAAATTCCTGATGGAATGTCGATTTCAGGTGAAAGTCGCCGTAATAAAAAATCACTTAATCACTGGATTGCACAAGGTCTTACACGTGCCGATGGTACCGCTTTAATTCAAGGAAATCTCTCTGGTAGTACATTGGCGGGTTTAATGGCACCAGCAGGTTCAAATGGCCCAGTATTTTTGGTCTTCAAAAATTTTGATGCGATTTATAGTTATAACGCTGCGGAAAGTTATGGATTAGCGATTGCTCATTTATCTGACCGATTACGTGGAGGTACGCCATTTTTAACTTCATGGCCGACGGATGATGCGGGTACTTCACGCGCGGAACGCCGCGAAATTCAACAATTTTTACTACAGCGTGGCTATGATATTGGTGCAGTAGATGGGCTAATAGGTGATAAGAGTCGTCAAGCTATTCGGCAAGAACAAACACGACTTGGCTTAAATCCAACTGGACGCGCAGGGCAGCAGATATTACGAGCTTTCCGTCAAGAACAAGCAAAACAAATGATGCAATAAATCATTTATCAATAATTTAAAAATAAAAAGGTCTACTTAAAGTAGACCTTTTTCTTAGGGTTCAACGTCTAATTTGACTGCTTCTAAGATATCAAAAATTACCGCAGTCACATCTTGGCTCAAATCTCGATCATTAAAGATTTCATAAGCAGTAATAGTGACATCTGTATCACTTGGTAATTGTTTTTGTTCTTCTTCAATCAGATGTTCGATAGGTAATAGCGTTTGTTTTACTTCTAGATGAAGAATCTCATCATATGTCACATTTTCATCTTCAAGTTCAACGATTTGTTCATTGAAATATGGAATCAAAATCGAGTGGAGATAAGGGCTAATATCTTGAATATTCAAGATCTCAATATCACGAGTTTGTTCAATCGTACTGATGTGGTCGTTCACTTCAATGAGGATATGATAATAACTCATGTTGATCTCCGTTAAGACTAAGATGATGTTTTATCAACACAATAACACGAATAAATCCAAAGAATCGACCTATTCTTGTTACCTGAATAGAAATGTAGATTTCATGTGATTTTATAGAGGGATCATCATTAATTTGTATGATTTAACAGTGCGAGATCAGTTGCTGTTAGTTGGAAGTTTTTGGGATCTTGCTCCTTAATTCGTGGATACATCAATGATTTAGGATTATGTGTATGTTTCAATCCCAAAGCATGTCCAAATTCGTGGGCTAGGGTTAAGCGTAAATCATCAATCGAAGAAAACTCATAAATAAAGATCTGTTTTCCTTTAAATTGCCCTTTATGAACGAGTTGAGGTGCAAAGTTTTGATTAAATCGATCAACGGACTGAGTTAGCTGTTCATGAAGTTGTTTTAATTCATCTGTTTTAACCTGAATTTGTTGATGGTTACGATCATGGTCATTGATCAGGATTTTTAAGACGTCTCTTTGCTGATTGAGTAGTTTTGTGTGCTCTTGGAGTAAGTTTAAATTTTTTGTATTTGATTTATTGAGATATTTTTTCTGAGCGCTTGCGTAAGCATTGAGTTGGGCCTGATATTTAATTTTTTGTAATTCTAATTGGGTGTGCAATTGTTGAGAGTCTTGCTTCAGTTTTAGTAGTTTTTGATTCTCATCTAACCAAAACTGCTTTTCTTGTTCTAGATTTTTGAGATTTTCAGTTCGTTTCATACTACGAACTTGACGCTGATCAAAGACCAAATTTACAGTAAATGTTGCTTTGGGATCATAAACAAAATAGCGTTTACCCGTACCTTGTTCCCAAATAGCGGCGGCTTCTTGACTAATTTCAATCATTTTTTGCTTACTAATGTTTAAGCGAGGATCAAGGTCTGCAATACGATAGTGTAGAGGCGAATCATAATCTTCCGCCTCATCCAGATGTTGAGACACAGGGTGAGCATGAGTATGGATTGAGGTAAATGCTGAAATAATGATAAACAACAGCCAAGACAACGGATGCATATACAGGAGATAAACTGGAAAAAGGACGTATTTTATTCAGTTAAAATGATCAGTCAATTTTCTTAAAAAACCATTTTTACTATTTTTTCTTAATAATGGAGTTCTAAATAAAATAGGGAATTGGCTTTAAAATTGCCATTTTTTGTGTTTTTTATACACAAAATTTGAATAATAAAAGTAATTACAGCATGTTAGATTTAATAATAAACTTTGAATATTATGTGAAATTAATCTTAATATTTTCTTTCCTATTCATCTAATAAAAAAGTTTGTTTGTTTAATAAATATACCAAATGGTTAAGTTGATCGGTGCAAATCAAATTCTTAATATAATTAATTGACGGCACGAACCAACTCTTGTTGATCTGCATGTGCTAGTGCAAATCGTTCCATATTTTGTTTTTGAATGACAGGATACATTAATGACGTTGGATCATCAGTATGATCTAAACCTAAGGCATGACCGAACTCATGTGCAAGAGTCATACGTAAGTCATCTTTGGAAGAGAACTCATATACAGAGATTTGTTTTCCATTAAATTGACCTTTGTGGAAAAGGCGTGGTTGGAACGTTTGGTTAAACTGATTTGCTGAAAGTGCCAATTGTTGATTGTTTTGGTTTAACCCTTTGATTTGTTGATTTAGTTGTTGCGTTTTTTGACTGTGTTGTTGGATTGCTTGTTTCAATTCAGCAGATTGTTGCTGTAGTTGTTTTTGACGTTGTGCTAGTTGATCTGCCCATTCTTTAGAGGAAGATCGCATTTGATTGAAGCGTTGTACATCTGCATTGTATTGTTGGAATTGTGCAGTGAGTTGGCTTTGTTTGCTTGCAATTGAGGCGGTTGCACGTTGTATCTCATCTTTTACTTGTTGTATTTGTAGAGAGTCGATTTCCCATTGTTGCTGTTGTTGCTTAAGTTGATTGAGACCTTGTAAGCGATTTGAAGTGTGTTGTTGACGATCATCGTAAACTAGATTGATTGTAAATTCAGCATTTGGATCATAAATGAAATGCTTTTTACCCGTTTCTTCTTCCCAAATTTTTGCAGCCTGCTGAGTCAGTTCTAGGACTTGTTTGCTACTCAAATTAAAACGAGGATCTATTGGAGCGATACGATAGCGTAGGGGCATGTCAGCAACTTGATGCTGATGCGAAGTTGCATTGTGCGGGTTATTTTGAGCATGGCTTAAACTGCTAATATTTAGACTCAAACACGCAACAATAATGGACAAAGCTTGATAACGCATGAGCAACATCCCCCCAAATAAAATTCATTTTTGAGCAAAATTTTGATGTCGTCAAAACGCTATCTAATTAATAATTAATATGAAAAAGTGTGATTTTTTTCCTTAAAATAAAAAAAATAATGCGATTCATAGCACAACGAAATAAACGAGAGATGGAGTCTATATTGTTGTTTTTTTATTCATAACATTAGATTAATCAATGCTTTAAAATTGATTAATTGACCGAAAGTGCATAACTTAAGCTTCTTTTTAGTTAAAAATCAAATTGTTATTTTTTGTAATTTAATTTTTTAATGAGATGTACTTCACCTTCTATAACTTTCTCTATTGCACGCTTTGAAGTAACTCCAAATCAGCAGGTTTTAAACGGAAATTATTGAGGTCTTGGTCTTGCATTAATGGATACATCAATGCTTGTGGATCATTATGATGGGAGAGCCCCAGTGCATGTCCAAATTCATGAGCAAGGGTGAGCCGTAGATCATTTTCAGATTGGAATTCATATATCAAAATCTGTTTTCCGTTAAATAGCCCTTTGTGAAAAAGGCGTGGCTGAAAGCGCTGTCGATATAATTTTACAGAACTATCAAGTTGTTGATCTAACGAATTTAAGCTGTCAATTTTTCTATTCAGTTCGACAATGTTCTGATTAAAGTTATCAATCTCAAGCCTGAGTTTTTGTACAAGCTGTTGTAATTCGTATTGTTGCTGTTGGAAATATTGGCGATCATGATCAGTAGCATTTTGTTTAGCCAAAAGTACTTGATGGTTATAGTTGTCAATTTGTTGATTTAGTTCTTGTTTTTTTAGATCTAGACTTTGTTTATTGAAGGCCAATTGCTGTTCCATTTGATCTAATTCTTGTTTTTTATTGATCCATTCTTGTTGATTCATTTTGAGTTGATTGAGATGAGCGCGTTGTTGTTCACTCTCAAATTGACGCTCATCATAGATCAAGTGAATTGTAAGCTGAGCATTTGGATCATAAACAATATATTGCTGACCTGTTCCATCGTTCCAAATCGTCGCTGCTTGTTCGCTAATTTGTCTTACTTGTTCGATGCTGAGTTTAAAACGTGGGTCAACATCGCCGATACGATAACGTAGGCGGGTATCAAAAGGATGAAGCACTCGATCTGAAAGCGCATTAAATTTGAGTTGTGGATGTTCCCGACTTTGATAATTTAGCCAAAATACAGCAATCAGTATAAATACAACTATCAGAAGGCGAGGCATTTTTGAATATTCTTGTCTAAGCTTACATTGCATCAATGTTGTAGAAGCATATTATCTTCATACATAAAGTAGCACTACTGTAAAAGAGTGGATTAAGAAAATATATCATTGTGTTTAGGCTTTTGCTTTAATAACGCAATACTTGGAATGATAAAAATAATCAAGGAATGCAGATGCGCAACTATTTATTAAAAGTACCTGATCACCAGTGGAATGCGAGTTCACCAGCAAAAAGTAGTTTCCAAAATTTAAAGATTCAATACTTGGGAACAGCAGGATTTATACTTTCAGATCAACATCGAACTATAGTTTTGGATCCTTTTATTAGTCGTCCGAATTTTTGGCAAACATTCACGCAACCTTTGCTCAGTGACCCAACTTTAGTCAAAAAATATATTCCAAATGCCGATGACGTGTTAATTGGGCATGCGCATTACGATCATATCTTGGATGCACCAGAGGTATGTAAACAAACAGGTGCACGCCTAATTGGTTCTCAAGCAACCTTAATGTATGGACGATCAGCAGGTTTGTCTGAATCGCAAATGCTTGAAACAAAGGGACGGGAAGTCATTGAATGTGGGCAATGGCAAGTTGTTGGACTGCCGTCGATTCATGGCAAAGCATTGTTTGGTCGGGTGCCATTACCAGGGGATATGACTACACCGCCACCTTATCCACCGAAATTTCATCACCTACGGCATGGTCAAGTGTTTAATTGGTGGATTAATACGGGGTATCTTCGCGTTGTACATATTGATTCAGCTGATTTTATTGAACAAGAATTACAAGGGAGGCAAGCAGATATTGTTTGTCTATGTGCGATTGGACGCAAATATCGCCCGAACTATGTCAAAGATGTCGTGCGCTTGCTGAAACCTAAATACATTATTCCATGTCATTGGGATACGATGCTTACGCCTATTGATCAACCACCAAAATTATTACCTGGTGTGAATATCCCTGAATTTTTAGAAGAAATAAAAGCTTCTGGAGTCGAACCATTATTTATGCCGATTTTGGGTGAACTATATTTCGATCAAAATAATGAATCTTAAAATAAAAAAACCGCGCTTTCGCGCGGTCTTTTTAAAGAGACAAATTATTTTTTGTCATCTTTAACTTCTGTGAACTCAGCATCTACAACGCCATCGTCCGCTTTTTGTTGTTGACCCGCATCACCACCTTGGAATGCATTTGGATCAAAACCTTCTGCGCCGCCAGCACCTTGCGCTTGTTCATAAGCACGTTGAGTGATTGGCATCAAGATGTTTTGTAAAGCTTCAGTTTTCGCTTTGATGTCTTCAACATCATTTTCTTTAGTTGCTGCTTCAAGCTCAGAAACCGCAGTAGCGATTGCAGTTTTTTCATCTTCAGTCACTTTGTCACCTAGATCTTTAACTGCTTTGTTTGAGCTAGATACTAAAGCATCTGCTTCGTTACGAGCTTTCGCTAACTCTTCAAATTTACGGTCTTCTTCAGCATTCGCTTCAGCATCTTTAATCATTGCTTCGATTTCAGCATCAGACAAACCTGAGTTCGCTTTAATCTGGATTG
Organism: Acinetobacter sp. GWC1_38_13; assembly: GCF_001767535.1. Taxonomy (NCBI): domain Bacteria; kingdom Pseudomonadati; phylum Pseudomonadota; class Gammaproteobacteria; order Moraxellales; family Moraxellaceae; genus Acinetobacter; species Acinetobacter sp. GWC1_38_13. The sequence goes on from NZ_MELG01000052.1 coordinate 10,871, forward strand.
ATTGCTCTTTACCAGTGCTCTTATCTTTAGCCGATACTTTTAAGATACCGTCAGCGTTGATGTCGAACGATACTTCAATTTGCGGTACGCCACGTGGAGCAGGTGGGATATCGCCTAATTGGAAGTTACCCAACAATTTGTTTTGTTGAGCCATTTTACGTTCACCTTGGTAAACAGAAATATCTACAGCAGGCTGGTTGTCAGCAGCAGTAGAGAACACTTGTGATTTCTTCGCAGGAATCGTAGTGTTCTTCTCAATGATTGGTGTTAATACACCGCCCATTGTTTCGATACCTAAAGTTAATGGTGTTACGTCTAATAAAAGAACGTCAGTTTTGTCACCAGACAATACTGCACCTTGAATCGCAGCACCGATTGCAACCGCTTCATCAGGGTTGACGTCTTTACGTGGCTCTTTACCAAAGAATTCTTGTACCTTTTGTTGTACAAGTGGCATACGAGACTGACCACCAACTAAAATTACGTCAGAGATGTCTGAAGTCGAAAGACCAGCATCTTTAAGCGCGATTTTGCAAGGCTCGATTGTACGAGCAACTAAATCAGCAACTAAACCTTCAAGTTTTGCACGCGTTACATTGATCACTAAGTGTTTAGGACCAGTTGCATCAGCGGTGATGTATGGAAGGTTGATTTCAGTTGCATTTGATGAAGAAAGCTCGATTTTTGCTTTTTCAGCAGCTTCTTTCAAACGTTGTAACGCAAGTGGATCATTTTTCAAATTCACACTTTGTTCTTTCTTAAATTCTTCAACCAAGAATTCAATTAACGCGTTATCAAAGTCTTCACCACCAAGGAAAGTATCACCATTTGTTGATAACACTTCGATTTGTTGGTCGCCATCAAGGTCTGCGATTTCAATGATTGATACGTCGAAAGTACCACCACCTAAGTCGTAAACTGCAACTTTACGGTCGCCTTCTTTTTTGTCCATACCGAACGCAAGTGCCGCAGCAGTTGGTTCGTTAATGATACGTTTAACATCAAGACCTGCAATTTTACCCGCATCTTTAGTTGCTTGACGTTGAGCATCGTTAAAGTAAGCAGGAACTGTAATCACTGCTTCAGTAACTGTTTCACCTAAATAGTCTTCTGCAGTTTTCTTCATCTTTTTCAAGATTTCAGCAGAGATCTGTTGAGGTGCTAATTTTTTGTCGTTTACTTCAACCCAAGCATCACCATTGTCTGCTTTGATGATTTTGTAAGGTACAAGACCGATGTCTTTTTGTACCGCTTGATCTTCGTAGCGACGACCGATTAAACGCTTGATTGCGAATAATGTATTTTTAGGGTTTGTTACAGCCTGACGTTTAGCGCTTTGACCCACTAAGATCTCGCCATCTTTATAAGCGATGATTGATGGAGTTGTACGTGCGCCTTCAGCGTTTTCGATTACTTTTACTTTATCGCCTTCAAGTACAGCAACACATGAGTTGGTAGTACC
>NZ_MELG01000053.1:0-12470 GCF_001767535.1 Acinetobacter sp. GWC1_38_13
AGTCAAAGGATCTGTGCCAGGCGCGCGACCTAAGCCTAAATCAAATCGATTGGGGTAAAGTGTTGCTAGGGTACCAAACTGTTCAGCCACAACGAGTGGTGCATGATTAGGTAGCATAATGCCACCAGAGCCTAAACGAATATGTTGCGTGTGTGCGGCGATAAAACCTAAAAGAACAGCGGTAGCGGAACTTGCGATACCATCCATATTATGGTGCTCAGCTAGCCAAAAACGTTCATAATTTAGTTGCTCTACATGTTGTGCGAGTTCAAGTGCATGGTGAAGTGAAAACTCAATACTTTTATCTTCGCGAACAGGTGCCAGCTCCAAAACTGAAAACTTTATCTCTTGTAATGATTTCATCGATATAACCTAAAACAATATATCGAAATAATACGATATATTGTTTTTGATGTATATTGAAATTTTTCGATATATTACCTCAATAATAAAAAAGCACCCGAAGGTGCTCATATTAAATATTTAAAATCAACGATTTTTGTACCAACCACGGTGTAAACCATTGTCGTGACGGTATTTGTAACGAGAGTTGTAATAACGTCTATCATCGTATGAGCGACGATTTTCATAGCGGTCATCATATCTACGATTGTCTAGATCACGATCTTGACCTACTTTTTGACCTAAAACAGCACCACCTGCAGCACCTAGAGCAGCACCTACATAACCGCCATTGGTTCCTGCAACATTACGTCCTACAGTATAACCACCTACACCACCTAATCCTCCACCAATAGCAGCTTCAGTTCGATCGCGTTTATTACTTGACGCGGCTGCACCACCTGCACCACCAATCGCTGAACCAATCATAGCTCCAGTATTGCCACCGAGTTGTTGACCGATTGCAGTTCCAACAACACTACCCAGTGCTGAAGTCGCGGCAACACGAGTTGAATTATCCGCATGAGCAACAGACAGCATAGATGAGGTTGCAATAATAGTACTGTATAACCAAATTTTAGATTTCATACTGAAACTCCTTGTCCATTTTTTGGGACAATATTTTTGCTTGAAACAAATGTAACAAGAATTTTGAGCCAAAATATGGAGTGCAAGCCTCAGAGTTTGATTCTTTTAGAAGGGTTTTGTATTGCTTGTATTACAAATGGAGAAATTGTGAAGATTGCCTATATCGGATATACATACAGTTCAACATACAGCAGTATGGGTAAGGAATAGAGTACAATAAACGGAGTTTTTGATCGGATTTAAAAGATGTTGTTGGAAAAAATTTTGCAATCGCAAGGGTTTGGTTCTCGAAAATACTGTCAACAAATTATCAAAAATGGTTCAGTGACGATTGAAAACCAAATTTGTGATAATCCGAAGCAAAATTTCCCAACAGAACATTTAAGTTTTGAAGTTTTTGGCGAAGAGTATTTATTTCGCGAGAATGTTTATATCGTGTTAAATAAACCTAAAGGTTATGAGTGTTCTCACCAAGCAACGCATCATAAAAGCGTATTCAGTTTATTTCCCGAAATTCTTCTACATCGTGGTATTCAATGTGTTGGGCGGTTAGATCAGGATACAACAGGATTATTATTATTAACTGATGATGGTCAATATTTGCAAGCTTTGACCAATCCGCGTAAACATGTTCCAAAAGTTTATCATGTCACAACAGCAGACCCTATTACACAAGAGCAAAAACAGGCTTTAGAACAAGGTGTTGAGCTGAGAAATGAAAAAGGAATTTACGCTGCTACGGATGTTCATTTATTTTCTGAACATCAGCTTTCTATGACGATTCACCAAGGCGTCTATCATCAAGTTAAGCGAATGTTAGCTGCAGTTGGGAATAAGGTGGAAGATTTACATCGTCATCAAGTTGGTTTATTTGAATTGCCAAAAATTCCAGAGGGTGAGTGGCTGTATTTATCTGCTACACAAAAACAGCTTAGTCATAATATTGCACTGGAAAAGTAATTATTTGAGGAAGCAATGAAAGGTGTTGAACTCATCATCCCGCATAAAACCCATTTGCTCATAAAGTCTATGAGATTCAATATTATTTTTTTGAGTTTCTAAACTAATGCGTAAAGCATTTTCGTGTCTTGCAAATAAAATAGCGGTGTCGATGAGTTGTTTTGCCGAACCTTGTTTACGGTAGGATGGGGTTACATAGACATCATCCAAAATATAGTAGGTTTCACAAGCAACTGATGAGAACGCAAGATAAAGTAAGACAAATCCTGTAAAGACATTATCTTTTACGTGAATAAAGATAACACTTTCCTTATTGTCAAATCGGTGCTTCAAAAATTGGTAGGATTGCTTAATGTTTGCAGAGGCACCATAAAATTGACGATATTCATCAAATAAAACAGCAAGTTGCTCTAGGTCTTCACGTGTTGCTCTCTTGACAATCATTCCTAAATCCATGAGTTATAATTTTATTTGGATTGTCAGAATATCTAAAAAGATTCAGCTTAAAAATTAAAAACTTGTTTAAAAATGCAACATTGTTAACTTTTGTCACTTTCACCAAGCAAAGCATTTAGTTCTTCAAACAAATCTTCATGGTCATCTTCTAAGTCTGTAGATGTTGAATGATCAGCGGTTGTAGCATTTTTTGATTTTCTTAATTTGAGTAACTGTTCCATGTTGATGTTTTGGTTTTCAATCGCAAACGGGATAGATTTTGTCAAAACGACTTGTTTGAAGAAAAGTCGAACTGCTTGAGCAGGGGAGATACCTAACTGCTTAAAAACAGCAAAAGCTTGTTTCTTTTCCTGTGAATCAAGACGAACCTGATAAACTTCTGTTTTTCTCATGAAAAATATGACCAAATATTTTTTAATTATCGCTAGGTATTTTAAACGATCAAAAGCTAATTTCAATCGTTTTGAGTTGAAATAATGCTTTTTTTGTCATTACGTCATACTTACAATGTCAATTCATGGTTGGATCTAAAAATTCTTTGTAAATTACTGATCGGATCAATAAAACTAATTTCTTTTGCTAACAGTTGAAGTGGATGATTAAAGTCATCGTCTGCTTTGTGTAGCACGGTTGGATAAAAAGGATCATTTAGAATAGGAACATTTAGATGGTTGAGATGCACCCGAAGTTGGTGTTGTTTTCCAGTTTTGGGTGAAAGTTGATATTTAGCATGTTGGAAATTATGTTCAAGTAATTCTATAAAAGTTTCAGTATTTGCTGTTTTGTTATAATTCACTCGCATGGTGTAGAAAGGATGACCTTTTTCCATGTGTAATTCCAAAGTCATTGGAAATTTGATTTCTGGTCGATATGCAGCGATAGCATGATAAGTTTTTTGTACTTTTCGTTCGGCAAAAAGTTGCTGATAGATTCCGCGTGATTCTGCTTTCTTACAGAAAAGCACTACGCCTGCAGTTTCACGATCAAGTCGATGTATTGGTGTTAGTTCAGCATATCCCGTTTGTTTTTTAAGTCTTACCAATAATGTTTCTTGAACGTATTGACCCGTTGGAGACATCGTCAGGAAATGTGGTTTATCCACGACAAGCAAATGTTCATCTTCAAATAGAATTTGATGCTCAAATGGCACATGTATTTCATGTGCCAGAAAACGATAATAGAAAATAAAAGTATTGGGCGTATATCTATCTCGAATACTTAATTTCATACCGTCTGATGCATAAATTAATCCATCCTCAAAGCGTTGTTGCCACTCTATTGCTTGTATATGAGGGAATTGAACACATAAGTATTCAAAAATAGTCAATTCAGAGACATCATTGGGTAGAAAGACTTTACTGGCACTAACACCATTTATTAACGGAGGAGTAAATAGTGATTTTGCAGCTTTCATCATAAGATATTAAAGTAGGTAATTTAAACTGAAGGATGTGGGTAGATATTGTGTTTATTTTTAATGCTGTCATAGCATTCAATACACACTACTGCCATTTGGTTGAAATTACGAAATACATCAGACATTTCTTGTTCTTGTGTAAAAACATATTCACATGCTAAACACCAACCTTGAGGATTGGTTCGATCTGAAACGTTTTCAATAAATCCTAATGGATGTTCATGATTTTGAACTAAATGCCCACATATGACAGCAGCATAGTTTTGACCGTGGCATGCACAGTCAATTAATAAAGCTTCAGAAGACATATTGATCCTTTAATTTTTGAGATCATAATTGCATTAAAATGTAGCAGCTTTTCTTTACGGATTAGGCTTTAAAGCAGGGCAATGTTATCATAGCTGCCATCCCAATTTTGTTTTATTTGCCATGTCGTATTCAATGAAATTTACCCTAAATCATGAACAAGACACTCAACGTTTTGCACAAGTCTTATCTCAGCAGATTCGTTCAGGCATTATTTATTTGATTGGTGATCTAGGTGCTGGTAAAACTACTTTCACACGCTATTTTCTTCAGAGTTTGGGGCATCAAGGTTCTGTAAAAAGTCCGACATATACATTGGTTGAGCCTTATACCATCAATGGTCAAGAAGTTTTCCATTTTGATTTATACCGATTAGATGATCCATATGAATTAGAGTTAATGGGTATTAGAGATTATCTTGAAACACCAAATGGGTTATTTTTATTTGAATGGCCATCAAAAGGTGGTGATGAAATTCCACAGGCTGATGTTGTTATTGATATACAAAAATCAGATGATGAGTTAACTCGTTTTGTGACATTAGATGTAAATTCACAGCAGCTAGCCGATACTTTGCAGGAACAATTGCATGGTGCATGATTCAATACGTCGTATTCATACTCTTGATGCCGCACTAGCGAACCAAATTGCGGCAGGTGAGGTAATTGAGCGTCCTTCATCTGTAGTAAAAGAATTATTAGAAAACTCAATTGATGCTGGTGCGACTGAGTTGATTATTCGCGTAGCTCAAGGTGGCTCAACACTGATAGAAATCATAGATAATGGTCATGGTATTCATTCAGATGATTTACCTTTGGCTGTAATGCGCCATGCTACGAGTAAAATAAAAACTTCTGAAGATCTTCATGCAATTGTCAGTTTAGGTTTTCGTGGGGAAGCGCTTGCATCGATTGCTGCGGTGTCACGTTTAACATTAACCAGTAGTCAAGATGAACAAGGAATTGGCTATCAGGTCGAAGTGAATGGTACTGCGTTTGATCATCAACAAGTTCAAGCTGTCGCTGCACAGAAAGGAACACATATTCGTGTGCAAGATTTATTTTTTAATGTACCTGCGCGCCGTAAGTTTTTAAAGAAACCAAGCACTGAATTTGGTCATATTGAAGAAATAGTTCGCCGTTTGGCTCTGACTCATTTTGATATTCGTTTTGTTTTAGAACACAACGACAATATTCGCCTGAATTTACCCGTCGCAGATAGTGGAGAGTTACGCTATCAACGTGTTCAACAACTATTAGGTCAACAATTCATTCAAAATGCGTATTGGATAGATGCTGAAAGTATCAATATGCGTTTGTCAGGTTGGTTAGGTCATCCATCTGATGCACGTGCTCAAGCAGACTTGCAATATGTGTATGTAAATGGTCGTATTGTAAAAGATAAAACAATTTCACATGCTTTAAGAATGGCTTATGACGGGATTCTGCATGGTCATCAGCATTCTTCGTACTTACTTTTTTTAGAAGTTGATCCAGAAAATATTGATGTAAATGTACATCCAACGAAGCATGAAATACGTTTTTTGAATCAGCGTGAAGTTCACGAGTTTGTGCGACACTATGCAAAAGAAACCTTGTCACAATTTCAAACTGCAAGTGCTGATTTAGCCCAAGCGATGAAAGTGGAAGAATCCACAACAAATTTTAATTATCAATCGCAACCTAAGTACCAAGAACAATTTAATTTACATCGTAATCATGTTGAAACTGAATCCTCAATAAATGATCAAAATCAGATTTCAACTGATTTACTCACAGAGTTTAAACAAAGTCGTCCACAGGCTGTGCAATATAATTCAGTACCGCAAGAACCTCGTTACAATGGTTCAGTTCAACTCAATAATGCACTAAAAACTTATCTAGCTCCTTTACGAGATGAGAAAACATCATTTGAGCATGAAGATACTTCATCTGTGAAAAATGGTGACCTAGAGGGATTTAAAACTCGAGTAGACGAATTTCCACTCGGTATCGCAATTGCACAGCTTCATGGAATCTATATATTAGCTCAGAATACTGAGGGTTTAATTATTGTTGATATGCATGCCGCGCATGAACGTATTTTGCTGCAACAAATGAAATCAGCATGGGATAAACCTGAATTTTGGACATCACAGCAACTCTTAATTCCAAAAGTTGTTTCTATCACCCGTATACAAGCCGTGCGAATTGAAGAATTACAACCTCAATTACAGCGTTTGGGTTTAGAAATTAACCAATATGGTGATGAGCAAGTAATTGTACGTGGTGTACCTGCCATTTTACAAAAAGCTGACTTTGATCATCTGATTCCAGAGCTGTTAAATGATCTTGATCCAAATGATGAAGCAAGAGGCTTATTGCAAAAACGTGATGAACTTTTAGCAGGAATGGCATGTCATGGTGCTGTTCGTGCACATCGTCAATTGAGTTTATCAGAGATGAATGCCTTATTACGTCAAATGGAACAAACTGAATTTGCGAGTCAATGCAACCATGGCCGTCCAACGTGGCGTGCATTCCCACTTCACCAACTAGATAAATTATTTGCTCGAGGAGAGTAGTTCTACATGTCAAATCAATTGCCCGTCATCAATTTAATGGGGCCTACCGCAAGTGGTAAAACAGCATTGGCATGTGAACTTTATGAGCGTGGAAATTTTGAACTAATTTCAGTCGATTCAGCTTTAGTTTATAAAGACATGGATATTGGTACTGCAAAACCAACTAAAGAAGAGCAGGAACAATATCCTCATCATTTGATTGATATTATTACACCATTAGAAGTTTATTCTGCAGCGCAATTCGTCGAGGATGTATGTCCACTGATTGATGATATGCACAAGAGAGGCAAGACCCCGATTTTAGTGGGTGGCACGATGCTTTATTTCAAAGCATTGATGGAAGGGCTTGCAGATAACTTACCTAATGCAGATGCTAAAACGCGGGAAGAAATCGTAGCAAAAGCGGAACAAGAAGGCTGGCAAGCAGTTTATGATGAATTAGTTGCAGTTGATCCAATTGCAGGGCAGAAATTTAAAGTCTCGGATAAACAACGCATTATTCGTGCGCTCGAGGTGTATAGATTAACTGGCGAGCCGATAACAAAACTACAAGCAGAACAACCTAAAAATCAACCATACCGTTACACTTTTCATAACTACGCTTTGATGCCTGATCGGTTAGAATTACATAAACGCATTGAGCAAAGATTGAGCAAAATGTGGGATATTGGTTTTTTGAATGAAGTGGAGGAGCTAATTGTTAAATACGATTTAAATGACAATTTACCATCCATGCGGTCTGTTGGTTATCGTCAAGCTTTAGATTTTTTATTAAAAAGTGACTTAAGTCTCAAAAATAAAGTAGAAATGGAGAGCAAAGCGCTATTTGCGACACGGCAACTTGCCAAACGTCAATACACTTGGTTACGTTCTTTGCAAGAAATACACGATTTTAAAACTTACGTGACGATAAAGCAGGCGAAAGAAGACTTGCGAAACTTCTTTGGATAAAGCAAAATTCGCAGGCTGTCTTTTTATAATTTTTAGTTGAAAAATAAAGATAGTTTTTTTGCGCTGATTTAAAATTTTTTTTGGAGTTAAAAATGTCTAAAGGTCAAACTTTACAAGATCCGTTCTTAAATTCTCTCCGTAAAGAACGTATTCCAGTTTCTATTTTCCTTGTGAACGGTATTAAATTGCAGGGGCATATTGAGTCTTTTGACCAATATGTTGTTTTGTTAAAGAACACTGTAAGCCAAATGGTTTACAAACACGCTATTTCTACAGTTGTTCCTGCGCGTAACCCTCGTCCAGCTGGTGCTCAAGGTGCTGGTGGCTTCCCAGCTCAAGGTGCTACAGGTGGCTTCGGTGGTCAAGGTGCTGCTGGTGGCTTCGGTGGTCAAGGTGGCGGCTTCGGTGGTCAAGGTGGCTTCGGTGGTCAAGGTGGCGGCTTCGGCGGTCAAGGTGGCTTCGGTGGTCAAGGTGGCTTCGGTGGTCAAGGCGGCTTCGGTGGTCAAGGCGGCTTTGGTAGCCAAGGTGGCTTCGGTGGTCATCAAGGTGGCTTCGATAGCGAAACTAAATTCGAAGATGGTCAAGAAGACGAAAATAATCGTTAATTGATAATGATCGTTAAGAAAATGCCAGTCTAATTTCAGACTGGCATTTTTTGTGTTTAAAAAGTCAGAATAAATATTATGGAAATGATTATTGCTGCTGCGTGTTGCAGTGTACTGGTATCGATTTTATTAAAGTTTTTAAAAACAAAAGGGTTTGATGTCTTTCAAATGATCGCATGGAATTATTTGAGTGCAAGCATCTTATGTTTTTATTGGTTTAAAACTGACATCACACATATCTCAATTCAGAATACTCCTTGGTGGCTTATTTTTCTTTTAGCTATTTTACTCCCTAGCATTTTCTTATGCTTAGCTAAATCATTGCAATTTGCTGGAATTCTTAAAACTGAAATAGCCCAAAGATTATCAGTTGTACTTTCTTTACTTGCGGCCTACTTTATATTTTCAGAACAATTTAGCCAGTTAAAATTAATTGGTGTCGGTGTTGGGATAATCGCAGTCTTCGCTATTATTTTTGGACAGGCGACTGAGAAATCGCTTAAAGGCACCAGTGTAAGATCAGCGCTTTTCCTGTTAAGTGTTTGGGCTGGATACGCTGCAATTGATGTATTGCTTAAATATAGCAGTACTTTAGGGCTGCAGTTTGCAGTGACATTAAATTTAACATTTATAGCTGCATTTATTTTATCAATAGGCTATCTCGCATTTGCGCAACCAAATTGGCAACCTAAAAATATATTTATGGGTCTACTTCTTGGTGGGGTAAATTTCGCGAATATTGCCTTGTATGTAAAAGCACATATGATTTTTAAAGAGTCACCTGCAATCGTATTTGCTGGAATGAATATTCTTGTCGTAATGTTAGGTGTAGTTAGTGGCGTAGTGTTCTTTAAAGAAAAACTAACTACTTACACATGGATTGGTTTATTTGCTGGAATATTTGCAGTGCTGTGTTTAGCTAAATCAATGATGAATTAAGGGAGCTTTGACTCCCTTAAATAAAAATTATAAGCGAGTGAATACGACTTGATCTGGCAGTCGAGATTTAGGCAATTTTGCATTAAAGTCATTTTCACTACGATAACCTAGAGAAACAACAACGGATGCCTTTAAACCTTTTTCAGCTAATCCAAATTCTTGATTGATAGTATCTCGATCAAAGCCTTCCATTGGGGTTGCATCAATTCCTTCTAATCCTGCAGCGAATAGTAGTTGCCCAAGTGCAAGATAAGTTTGATTTTCCATCCAAGCAGAGAGATTTTTAAGTTCATTGCGATAAAACTCAACATAGCCTTTACGAGTATCTCGTTGCCCTTGTTTTGCGGTTTCATCTTTGAAGCGACCATTTAGTTCATCTTGTTGTAGTAATTGTTCTAAGTATTCAGCGCTGATATCAGTACGAGTACAAAATACAAGAGTATGCGAAGAATTTAAAACTTTTGCTGAATTATAAATATAATTACCAGTTAGGGCCTTCGCAATTCTTTGTTTCGCCTCATCGGTTTCAGCAATTAAAAAGTGCCAAGGCTGAATATTTACTGAAGAAGGGCTAAAACGCAGAACTTCGAGTAGTTTTTCAAATTGTTGTTGTGGAATTTTTTTCTCTGCATTATATGCCTTTGTTGCATAGCGTGTTTTGGCAGTAACTAGAACATCCATCCGTCTTTAACTCAATTAGAAATTTTAATGATTTTACTTGATATTAATTACATCGAAAGTAGCTAAATGTGATTTTTTATAGAGATTTAAGTTTTACGAACGGTGAATAAGTTAGTCAAAAATATTCTACGTATTTACTCGATTAATATGACCATTTTTTGAAATCGAGCTTAAAGTTTTCTTGCTCATTTATCTCAAGTATCCAAGCCGTATCTTCACGCCAATCACCAAGGACAATACGCTTTTTATTGATAATTTCGTGAATTTCAGGGCGATGGGTATGACCGTGGATTAAGAAATCTACTTGATGAATTGCATTTTCAACGGCATACAGATTCACATCCATAATGTCATAACTTTTTAGTTGTTTAGTTTCACTACTTTTTTTACGAAAACCATTGGCAAGTTTTTGTCTAAAATTTAAAGGTGTGCGTTTTAGAATGCCCAATAAGACTGGATTACGTATCACTTTGCGAAAACGTTGATAAGCAACATCATCAGTACATAAAGCATCGCCATGTTCGAGGCGAAACTTCCTATGATTAATTTCTAGAATATAAACATCAGGTAAAAGCGTAGCATTAAATAATGCTAAAAACTTCTTACCCAAAACAAAATCTCGATTTCCAACTTGGAAATAAACATGATTATTCGCAGCTGTGAATTCTTGTAAGGTTGTAATAATTTCATCTAGCCATGGGGCACCATAATCATCACCAATCCAAGCATTAAACCAATCACCTAAAATATAGAGTTGAGTGTTTTTATTTTTATATTCTTTTAATAAAGCCAAAAACCCTCGAACGAGTCGAGGGTGATCAGGTGACAAGTGTAAATCTGAAATAAACAGATAAGTCACAAAGAATCCTGTTGGATAAAATTATTCAGAGATAATTTTAGCAGATTCGATAACTACATTCTCTAAAGGAACATCAGCATGATAACCACGGTTACCAGTACGCACACCTTTAATTGTAGCTACAACATCCATACCTTCTACAACTTTACCAAATACTGCGTAACCCCAACCTTGTGCTGTTTTACCAGTGTGGTTTAAGAAAGAGTTATTTTTTACGTTGATAAAGAATTGAGCTGACGCAGAATGAGGAGCTTGCGTACGTGCCATAGCAATTGTGCCTTCATCGTTGCTTAAGCCGTTGTCAGCTTCATTTTCGATAGAATCACGAGTAGCTTTTTCTTTGAAGTTTTCGTCCATGCCACCGCCTTGGATCATGAAACCATCAATCACACGGTGGAAAATTACGCCGTCATAGAAACCGTCACGTACATATTCTAAGAAATTTGCAACCGTTTTTGGTGCTTTTTCAGCGTTAAGCTCAAGAACAATACGACCTTTGTTGGTGTTTAATTCGACTTGAGGAAAACTCATTACATTAATCTCCTAAACATGGGCAAATTGACCATGGGTTTTTGGTTGAGAGAAGCATAAGCAAACTGTAAACTACAAGGCAAGTAAAAAACGTTAAAATCTTTGATAAAAACCAAAGTTTGCGTTTTAATTTTCTATTTTTCAACAAGCAAGAAGTGATTTACACCTTATGAAGCCAAATGATGTTGTTTCAGAACTGCCAAAGACCCCGACGAATACTCATGCCTCTGTCGATGCTGCGCAGCAAGAACAACAGGCAGGCTTAGATTTCATTCGCCAAGTAATCACTGATGATTTAAAAGAAGGTCGTACTCAGAAAGTTGTGACACGTTTTCCACCTGAACCAAATGGTTATTTACACATTGGTCACGTGAAAGCGATTTGTCTAAATTTCGGTATTGCCGAGGAATTTGACGGCTTATGTAATCTGCGTTTTGACGATACAAATCCTGATGCCGAAGATCAAGAGTATGTAGATGGGATTGCCAATGATGTGAAATGGCTCGGTTTCGACTGGAATGGTGAACCTCGTTATGCTTCTGGCTATTTTGATCAACTTTATACATGGGCGGTTCAGCTCATTAAACAGGGTGATGCTTATGTCGATCTGCAAACGCCTGAAGAAATTAGACTTAATCGCGGTAACTTTGTAGAGCCAGGTAAGAACTCACCTTATCGTGATGCGACCGTAGAAGAAAACTTAGCGCGTTTTGAACAAATGCGTAACGGTGAAATTCAGGAAGGTGGTGCTGTTTTACGTGCCAAAATTGATATGGCTAGCCCAAATGTTCACATGCGTGATCCGATCCTTTACCGTGTATTACATTCAGAACATCATCAAACAGGGGATAAATGGAAAATTTATCCAATGTATGATTACGCTCATCCATTATCTGATGCTATCGAAGGGATTACGCATTCTTTATGTACATTAGAGTTCCAAGATCATCGCCCATTCTATGACTGGATTGTTGAAAAAGTTCACTCTGATGCAGTTCCTCGTCAGTATGAGTCTTCACGTCTAAATGTGGATTATACGATCACCTCTAAACGTAAACTACGTAAATTGGTTGAGGGTGGTTATGTGAATGGGTGGGATGACCCACGTATGCCTACCGTTGTTGGTATGCGTCGTCGTGGTTTTACTCCAGAAGGTTTACGTGATTTCTGTAAGCGTGTAGGTGTGTCTAAAACGGATGGTATTGTTGATGT
>NZ_MELG01000053.1:12522-12633 GCF_001767535.1 Acinetobacter sp. GWC1_38_13
AATTATCCCTTTAACTCGTGAAATCTATATTGATCGTAAGGATTTTGAAGAATTCCCACCTAAAGGTTTTAAACGTTTAATTCCTGATGGCGAAGTACGCTTACGTCATGC
>NZ_MELG01000054.1:0-8458 GCF_001767535.1 Acinetobacter sp. GWC1_38_13
TCCGACAAACCCGGTACGGTTCACTTATCCTTTACTACAACTCCTTAATGAAATCTATTGAATGACGATAAGCACATTATTCAAGCTGTTCGAAAATCTTCATGCAGTAATTTAACCTTTTGAGTAGATATCTGTTTTTCTTAAAAAATGTAATTCGAATTGTAGCAATTCCTGTTGATTTGCAACAAAACTAGTAACTGTTTAGAAAGCTAAACTTGCATAATGTAAAGAATATTTATGATTAATTCACAGTATCTCCATAGAGTTTGAATAAGGTTATTTCTATTAAGACTCGTTATTATATTTTTCATTGATTTAGATAAATTAAAACTCAAATTAACCCAATAAATTGCATTCAACACTTATACAAAATCAAGATTTACATTTCAGATTATAAATTTATGATTAGGGTTAAAGATTGCTTTCTGCTACGCAAAGGAGTGATAGCAGACCAAACTGAAAGGAAAGAAGATGAAAAAATTGCTTATTGCTAGCTTAATTGCCATAACCTGTAACTCAGTATTTGCTGCAGAAAAAGGTAATGCTGATGTAATATTTTCTAAAGCAAACCAACTTTATGAAGCAAAAAACTACACAGCTGCTTTCCAAGAAATTCAGCGAATTGCGGTATCGGGTAATGCTCAAGCAATTTATAATCTTGGCTCTATGACTCAGCAAGGCTTAGGCACATCAAAAGATGAAAAAAAGGCATTTGAATACTTTCAAGATGCCTCAAATAAAGGATTTGGCAAAGCGAGTTATGAACTCGCACAAATATATCGATATGGTAAAAGCAATATTGGAATCACCAAAGACACACAGAAATATAAAATATATTTAGATAAAGCTGCGAAACAAGGCTCAGAAGAAGCTGGTGTAGAGGTGGCAACGATATTATTTGCTCAAGGAAAACCAGAGTACGACCAATTGGCGATTCGACAGCTACGCCCATTGATACAAAAGAATTATTATCCAGCGATACACCTAAAGGCGATCTACGATCTAGGCATGGGAAATAAAAATAAAAATCCTGTCCTACAGCAGGTTGCTGTGAACAGCTTTCGCTCTTTAGCCTCTAAAGGATATGCACCATCGTTAATGGTTCTTGGGAATTTGATGGCGAACGGAGATGTAGTTGATCAAAATCTTCCTGAAGCTCAAAAAATATTCAAGACTTTAGCAGCCCAAAATATTCCAAATGCCAAAGAATCTTTGGAAAAAGTTGAACAAGCTATTGCCGCTCAAAAAGCTGCACCAGTAGCAACTCAACCACCTAAAAAGTAATCATATATTGGCAGCACATAAAAATGTGCTGCCAATATTTATAATTTTAAAATTGTTTAGAGACTTTTAGACCAGCACTCCAGTTCCGGCCATCTGCAGGTTCAAAGAAACGGCTATTACTATCATTTACAATTACAGAGCCTGCATAGTTTTTATCAAACAGGTTATCTATACGCGCAAAGCCATTAATGCGCCAATCTGCATACTTCCATGCATAGCCAGTATAAATTGAAGCAACAGTATAACTTGGTGCTGTATCACTGTTTATGTCATCTACATAGACCTTATCCATATATTGGGCATCAATCCCTGTATAGAAGCCCTGTTCTGGTTTCCACGCTAAAGCAAGAAAAGCTTGGTTCTTTGCAATTCCTGGAATGACGTACCCCTTTTGAACAGCCTTTACTGCGCCAACAGCAGGAATGGCAGCATCAAACTTAGCATCTAAATAACTATAACTCGTGTTGATCTCTAGATCTTTCCATAACTTTTTATTCCAACTAAATTCAACTCCCTCACGAAGAGTCTTATCTGCATTTCTAAATGTCGAACGTCCATTAGAAGTACCCGCAGAAACAATATCATTTTGGGTTTTGCTCTGGAAAACAGCCAGCGTAAAATCACCGAGCTGATTTTGTGATTTTAAACCCAATTCGTAGTTATCGCTGGTTGCTGGTTTTAAATCAAAGTTAAATCCAGATTTCGTTGAATCTGTTTGATAAGCCATTTCAGTAAAGGTTGGGGTTTCAAAACCTTTAGCGTAACTGACATAAGCCAATAACTCAGGCATTATTTGCCAACTTAGAACTGCCGATGGTAAGACCTTGTTGTAATCAGTTTTATCGCTGTCATCACCATTGACTGTTCCATACTGATCAGGCTCAGCAGTAAAATGATCTTTTGATTTATAATGCACATTGCTATAACGTACACCTGTATCTAAACGCCAAGTCGGTAAAAACTGCCACGAAGCTTGTAGATAAGGATCAACATTCCACAGACTATTGTCTTCATCACGTCGTAATGTACCTTTTACACCATAAGATGGATTACCGTTGACTAGATTAAAGTTTTCATAGCCTTTACGATCCTCATCCATACTATCGACAGCAATCCCTGCACTGAATTTTGTATTAGGTAATAATTCATTAACTGTCCAGCGGAAATCAGCACCATAATAATTACGTTCAAAATCAATCACAGCACCAGCATGATTAGGATTTCTTTGACCTGAGTAAACTGGATTACCCTTATCGTCTAACGTTATTGTTCCACGTGGTATAGATTGATACTGCGTGACTTGGCGGTTACCAAAATAAGCCATAGCATATAATTCATTGTGATCATTAATCGGCTTAGACCAAGTTACACCTGTCTGAGTTTGCTCAATATCTTTACGAACATTGTAAGTATTATTAGCATCATTAACTTGACGAGGATTTTGTTGCCACTGAGTTCTATTTAATCCCTGTGGATCATCAGCATGAATCTTCACATAGTTAGTAACCCAATTAATTTTACTGCCATCTTCCAAATTCCATGTCAGTTTCGCATTATTTAAGACTTTTTCTGCGCTACTATGATCGCGATAACCATCCGTATTAAAATATGAGGAACTAATGATATAGCTCGGCTCATTTTGATTTTTAGCGCCCCCTTGTAAAACTAGCCCTGCATGATTTTTGTTATGACTGCCGCCTGAATAACTCATTTCTACAGAATCCTTACCCTGCCCTTCTCGAGTAGTTGCAAGAACAGCTCCACCAGATGAATTACCATACAGTGAAGAAAATGGTCCAGTCAAAACCTCTAAATGACTCAAACTATTCATATCGATGTTCGAAGTTTGCCCCTGCCCATCGGGCATCGTTGCAGGTATTCCATCAACATATAAACGTATTCCCCGCACCCCAAAGGTCGATCTAGCACCAAAACCACGCATTGAGAGCTGCAAGTCTTGAGCATAATTTTCCCGATTACGTAATTGAACACTCGGAATACCCTTAACAAGTTCTGTTAAATTGACCTGCAGAGATTGATCGTTTTTAGGTGCATCAACTCGATAAACAGATGCCGGTGTTTGAATATAAGACGTGTCAGTACGAGTAGCTTCGACTTTAATTACAGGTAAAGGTTCAATTTGATCATTACTAGATTCCTCTGACCATACAAAGGTACTTGCCATGCCCATAGTTATTGCAACTGAACCGTATAACAAGTTAATTTTTAGTGAAGGCATGGGTATTCCTTATTTCTGTGTGGCGATGATGAAATAGTTTCTTAAAGCTAAATTTTGATTATTTTATTGTTGTGTTAGAGATTTAACCTTAGCGAAAAAGATCAAAGTATTTTTTCATCATGATTCGCAATTAAAAATAAATATCAGCATAATTGTAAATGAAACATTTACCCTCATTGTATTGTTGTTGAAAACAACTTGAGCTGAATATGCCTGAACTTCCAGAAGTTGAAACTACTAAGACCAGTTTACTCCCACTCTTAGAACAACGAGTCCAATCAATACAGGTCTATAACTCAAGTTTACGTTGGCCTATACCCGATGATTTGAACAAACTGATTGGGCAACGTTTAATGGCGCTTAAACGTCGTTCTAAATATATTTTGGCTGAATTTGAACGAGATCAGATGCTATGGCATTTAGGTATGTCAGGCAGCTTTCGTTTATGTGAACCAAACGAAGAATTGCGTAAACATGATCATCTTGTAATCGACTTCGAAGATCAACAGCTTCGCTATCATGATCCACGTCGCTTTGGTTGTATTCTATGGTTAGATCAAAACAATCAAGAAAAATTGATCGATACCTTAGGGCCAGAACCGCTAAGTGATGCATTTAACGCAGTTTATTTATTTGAAAAACTCTCAAAAAAGAATGTCGGCATCAAAATTGCTTTAATGGATAATCATAATGTTGTAGGTGTTGGTAATATTTATGCGACTGAAAGCTTATTCAATGTCGGTATACATCCTGCACAACCCGCTTCAACATTGAGTTTAGTGCAAATTGAAAGCTTAGTGATTGAAGTAAAACGCATTCTAAAGCATGCAATTGAGCTAGGTGGTTCTACATTACGCGATTATACCAATGCAATGGGTGAAAATGGATATTTCCAACAAACACTACTTGCTTATGGTCGAGCTGGTGAAATGTGTGTGAACTGTGAAACCACACTGGAGAATTTAAAACTTGGTCAACGTGCCAGTGTATTTTGCCCGCAGTGTCAGCCTCTAAAATCCACCAAAGCTTAATTGCAAATCTATTTGAGGGAGACTAATTTCATGCAAACCGCAATCGTTCGACATATTTTAGTAAAAGATAAAGATCTTGCTGAACAGTTAAAAAAACGAATTCAGTCAGGTGCTGATTTCAGCAAAATTGCCAAACAATATTCAACTTGTAATTCAGCTAAACGCGGTGGTGAACTGGGTGAAGTAAAAAAAGGACAGCTTGTGCCAGTGATTGATAAGTTGGTTTTTACTGCAGCCGAACGTATTTTACATGGTCCAATCAAAAGCCAATTTGGCTTTCACTTAGTTGAGATTAAATTTCGTATGGATGGGCTGAGATAGCCTTCGAAGTAAAGTATTTCTGCGCCCCTCCAGTAACGTATTCAAATCTTTGGTTGCATGACATAAGTCCAAGCTTCAACTTTTTCACCTGAATCTAATATCACTGGTGCAACAACGCGTTGATATTGGAAGCCTTCGAAATCATCCAACATTTGCCAGTTTTGCTCTAACTTTTCTGTACTAAAAAGATAGCCATCAACTAAAGGATCATTTTCATTGAGCACAATGGCTGGCAGACCTTTGTCAGGCCCCCAATCAAGTACATGCACAGTTCCATGTACTTGTGCCTTTTGCCAATCACCACCAATATTTCCTAAAATATGCGAATTTTCTCGATTTGGACAAAGTGTGCCGTAAACAAATAATCTGTTCATGTTGGTTAATCCCCTAGCAATACGCTCCGCATCTTAAAATGAAAGTAGAAAGTTTTCTATGTAAAAACGATTATTCATCTATCGTTCTTTAGCTAATTTTATTCCAATCTACAATAAAAAAACGGCATATCAAATGCCGTTTTCTGTATCAAGGTCTATTAACCTTGTTTTTTCAATTCATCACGGATTTCACGTAACAACTGAATATCTTCTGGTGTAGGCGCTGGTGCTGCTGGCTCTGCTTCTTTTTGTTTACGCATACGATTCATTACTTTCACCATAAGAAACACAACCCATGCCAAAATAATGAAATTAATAAAGATGGTTAAGAAATTACCATAGGTTAAAACATTGACACCTGCTTTCGTTAATTGATCTAAAGACTGTAAATTATTTGGATTGTCTCCTAGCACAATAAACTTCTGCGTAAAATCAACACCCCCACCAGTAATAACTGAAATAAGTGGCATGATGATATCTTTCACCAATGAATCAATAATTTTACCAAATGCACCACCAATGATGACACCAATGGCAAGATCCATCATATTGCCTTTGATGGCAAATTCTTTAAATTCTTGAATAATACTCATTTATAACTCTCCAGAATTGACGTGATCGCACCTACTTTTGCATTGTTTATTACATAGGCACAGTTATTCATCATAATATAGATAATTTAATATTATTCTGAAAAAAATAAAGTTATTTCACACTTTAACAACATATTTTATTGTAATAAAAATATGAACTTAAGCATGCATCAGTCATAATTCATTTTCAATAAAAAAACCGCTAAATTAATTTAGCGGTTTTTTAAATCTTCTATGCTAAAAGATTATTTATCGCGATTACGCTTACGTTCGTTTTCAGTCAAGTAACGCTTACGAATACGAATTGATTTTGGTGTTACTTCAACTAACTCATCATCTTCAATGAATTCAAGCGCTTGTTCTAGCGTGTATTCCAATGCTGGTGTTAAAGTCAGTGCTTCATCAGTACCTGATGCACGAACGTTGGTTAACTGCTTCGCTTTGGTTGGGTTAACAACCATATCATCTGAACGAGAGTTAATACCGATGATCATGCCTTCATATACTTCAAGCTGTGGTTTAGCGAATAAACGACCACGGTCTTGAAGTGTGAATAATGCATAGCCCAAGCAAGTACCTTGAACCATAGAAATCAACACACCATTTTGACGTTTCGCAACAGTACCTGCTTTTGCTGGACCGTAATGCGAGAAGCTTGATGTCATGATCCCTGTACCAGAAGTCATGGTTAAGAATTCAGAACGGAAACCAATCAAGCCACGTGAAGGTACAGTTGCTTCAATACGGATACGGCCTTTACCGTCAACTTCCATATTGGTCATTTCGCCTTTACGGAAGCCCATTTGTTCCATTACAGAACCTTGATGCTGTTCTTCAACGTCAAAAGTTACGTTTTCGTATGGCTCTTGTTTTTCGCCATCGATTTCTTTCATGATCACTTGTGGACGTGATACGCCCATTTCAAAGCCTTCACGACGCATGTTTTCAATCAATACTGAAAGGTGAAGTTCACCACGACCAGATACTTTAAAACGGTCTGGACTATCAGTATCTTCAACACGTAATGCAACGTTGTGAATCAATTCACGATCAAGACGCTCACGGATATTACGTGAAGTAACGAATTTACCTTCTTTACCAGCAAACGGTGAGTTGTTCACTTGGAACGTCATCGAAACTGTAGGTTCATCTACAGACAATGCAGGTAATGCTTCAACATTTTTCGGATCACAAATCGTGTCAGAAATATTTAATGCATCAATACCTGTGATACAAACGATATCACCAGCAGAAGCAGATTCAACATCAACACGCTCTAAACCGTGATAACCCATGATTTTTAAGATACGACCATTACGTGTCTTACCTTCTTTATCAATTACGGTTACTTGAGTGTTCAATTTTACAGAACCACGTTGAATACGACCAACACCAATAACACCAACGAAGCTGTTATAGTCAAGTGAAGAAATCTGCATTTGGAACGGACCATCAACATCAACTGCTGGTGGTTCTACGATATCAACAATCGTTTCAAACAACGGTGTCATATCATCCGCTAATTCTTCTGGTGATGGACCAGCCACACCACGAAGACCAGAAGCATAAACAACTGGGAAGTCCAATTGCTCATCAGATGCACCTAAGTTATCAAATAAGTCGAATACTTGATCAATAACCCAGTCACAACGAGCGCTTGGCTTGTCAACTTTGTTAATGATTACGATTGGCTTCAAACCACGTGCGAACGCTTTTTGCGTTACGAAACGAGTTTGTGGCATTGGACCTTCTTGAGAGTCAACAAGAAGCAATACACAGTCAACCATCGACATTACACGTTCAACTTCGCCACCGAAGTCTGCGTGTCCCGGGGTATCCACGATATTGATACGGTATTCAGTATCAGTACGCTTATCTAACCATTTGATTGCAGTGTTTTTCGCAAGAATGGTAATACCACGTTCAGACTCAAGCGCGTTAGAATCCATAACACGTTCAATCTCGCCTGCGCGATCACCAAGAGCACCTGATTGTTGTAAAAGTTTGTCTACAAGAGTCGTTTTACCATGATCGACGTGCGCAATAATGGCAATGTTACGGAGAGTTTTAATATCTGACATGTAAAATTCGATACGCTTTAAATTTGAGGGCAAATTATACAGAAAAATACTAAAGTTTAGTAGTGACAGTTTATTGACAGAGCAATTTTTTTCTGACGAATAGTTACAGAATCGTTGGTAAAGTAGTCTAAGTCTATTAGAATAATCAACTAATGCTTACCGCTTTTTTATGCTCCCATGTCAAATCCCCACTCTGAACAACCGCTCGATCTAGTCTATGGGCTAAATGATCGACCGAAACCTTTTATTGCTTTTTTAGCGGCGCTTCAACATCTTTTAGCGATTTTAGTGCCAATTGTCACCCCTGGATTATTGATTTGTTTGGCATTAGGTGTGTCTCGCGAAGACACCAATATGATTCTTTCTATGTCATTAATCATTTCAGGGATCGCGACTTTCTTGCAATGTAAGAAAGTTGGTCCATTTGGCGCTGGATTACTTATTGTTCAAGGAACTAGCTTTAATTTCATTGGTCCTATCATTGGTATAGGTAGCGCAATGGTGGCTGCTGGCACACCTGTCGAACAAGTTATGG
>NZ_MELG01000054.1:8494-12403 GCF_001767535.1 Acinetobacter sp. GWC1_38_13
TCGAAATGGGCGTATCTCAAATTTTACCTTGGGTAAAAAAGCTGATTACTCCTCTCGTTACAGGAATCGTCGTTCTGTTGATTGGTCTAACATTGATCAAAGAAGGACTGATTAGCATGGGTGGTGGTTATACCGCAATGCAGGATAATACCTTTGCAAACGCAGATAATCTCATTATGTCATGTACAGTTTTAGGGATTATCATTTTACTGAATAGAATTCGCATTATTTGGGTGAAAAGTTCAGCAATTTTGATCGCTTTAGTCATCGGTTATGTACTTGCTGGATTTATGGGACATTTAAACTTTTCCGTATTACAAGAAGCTCCTATTATTCAAATCCCAACACCAATGCATTTTGGATTGAGCTTTTCTTGGAGCTTGTTTATTCCAATGGCTTTTATTTATCTAGTAACTTCTTTAGAAGCAATTGGTGATGTCACAGCAACCAGCAAAATTTCCAATCAACCTGTAGATGGCCCCATTTGGATGCAACGCATCAAAGGTGGTGTTCTAGTTAATGGTGCCAACTCTTTCTTAGCAGGTATTTTCAATACTTTTCCAAGTTCTGTATTTGCACAAAATAATGGTGTGATCCAATTGACTGGTGTTGCGAGCCGTTATGTAGGTCTTTGGATTGCAGCATTATTGATCTTATTAGGCTTATTCCCTGCTGTGGCTGCTGTGATTCAAGCGGTTCCACAAGCGGTACTTGGCGGTGCGGTGATGGTGATGTTCGGCGCTGTGGCAGCATCTGGTATTAATATTTTATCAACGATCCATTTAGATCGTCGTGCATTGTTAATTATTGCAATTTCATTAGCACTAGGCTTAGGGGTAGCACAAGTACCACAAATCCTAGAACACCTTCCTGAATTATTTAAAAATATTTTCAGCTCAGGTGTTGCAACAGGCGGTATTGCAGCATTGATTTTGAATATTGTTTTACCTGAAACTCAAAAATAATTCGTTAACAATTGCAAGTGCCCAGTTTCACGACTGGGCTTAGTTTTTGATGAGAGATCAATATGGATCCACGTAGTGAAGTTGTCATACGTCAACAAGATTATTTAAAAGGGCAAGTTTTATTAATCAATGCCCCAAATGATCAGCTCGTAAAAAACTTACCCGTCGAAGTCGAAGCTTCCGTTTGGACATGGAACTTTGCAGATCATCAAGGCTTTCTAAACGCAGAAATAAAATCAAATTTTTGCGTTGAGCTTCCAGCAAATCGCTATGATCAGGTGGTTATTTTTGTTCCAAAATCAAGAGAGCTTTTAAACTATATTTTACATACTGTTGCCAGCCATTTAGAGCTAGGTCAATCAGTCTTTTTAGTTGGTGAGAAAAAAGGTGGGATTGAACGAGCAGCTAAACAATTACAGCAATATGGAAAAGCTATCAAATTAGATAGTGCGCGCCATTGCCAACTTTGGCAGATGCGACTCGAAAGATTAGCACAACCAAAAACACTGCAAGACTGGTTAAAAACCTATACGATTCAAATCGACCAGCAATCACTCACGATTTGCGCACTTCCTGGTGTATTTAGTCAAGATCATTTGGATGTGGGTACAGCCGTCTTGCTCCCTTACCTTCAAGAAGTAAAATCAGGTAAGATTGCCGACTTTGGTTGCGGCGCTGGCGTAATTAGTGCCTATCTAGCCAAATTAAACCCAGAACAGCATATTTTTGCACTTGATGTTGATGCCTTTGCATTACAGTCAACCAAGTTCACATTTGAACAGAATGGCTTAAACTTAGAAAATTTAAATCTTGAACCAGTTACTGGCTTTAGTGACGCCCCTCAAGATTTGGATGCAATTGTAAGTAATCCACCATTTCATCAAGGCATACATACTAATTACGATGCAAGTGAAACTCTGTATCGCTTAGCAAAATCGCATTTAAAAAGTTCGGGTGAACTGTGGATCGTAGCCAATCGCTTTCTCAACTATCCTCCCCTCATTGAACAACAATTTGGTCAATGTGAAGTGAAAGCTGATCAGCAGGGATTCAAAGTATTATATGCCTGTGCAGGCAAGGTTGGTTGACATCTCAACCTAACACGTAATTTTAAGTGTCAACTGACCCTTATTCGGTTTAAGGAAATCTTATGAGCGATATTTCTGCTCCTCAACACCTACAGCGTAAGCTTGGGGCACGCCATCTCAATATGATTGCCATCGGTGGATCGATTGGTACAGGCTTATTCCTTGCTTCAGGCTCTACGATCGCTACCGCAGGTCCTGGCGGTGCGCTACTCGCCTATGCACTTATTGGAATCATGATTTATTTCTTGATGACTAGTTTAGGTGAGCTTGCAACTCATAACCCAAGTTCTGGAGCTTTCTTCACCTATGGTAGTCGCTATGTAGAAGAAGGTTTTGGTTTTGCTTTAGGATGGAACTATTGGTACAACTGGGCGATTACAGTCGCATTTGAATTAGTAGCCGTCCAATTCATCATGAAATTTTGGTTTCCAGAAATTTCTGGCTTCTATTGGAGTGCTGTATTTTTGGCTGTGATCTTTGCAATCAATGCAATGACGGTCAAAGGCTTTGGTGAAAGTGAATTCTGGTTTTCAATGATTAAAGTTATTGCCATTATTGTATTTATCATCATCGGTATCGCAATGATTGCAAAAATTATGCTGACTCCAAATGTTTCTGCATTTAGCAACTGGACCAAAGGTGATGCGCCATTCGTTGGTGGATTACAAGCACTGGTTGGTGTTGCAATGATCGCAGGGTTCTCATTTCAAGGTACTGAAATGGTCGGTGTAGCTGCTGGTGAATCAAAAGATCCTAAGAAAACGATTCCTTTGGCGATCAAACAGATTTTTTGGCGAATTCTACTTTTCTATATTTTGTGTATTTTCATCATTGGTACACTGGTCAGCTACGATAATCCTTTGTTACTGCATGCCGCAGAAAGTGAAAATATTGCACTTTCTCCATTTACTCTTCTCTATGAAAAAGCAGGATTCGCATTTGCTGCAAGCTTAATGAATGCAGTTATTCTGAGTGCAATTTTATCTGCGGGTAACTCTGGAATGTACTCTTCTACCCGTATGCTATTTGATATGGCTAAAGAAGGTCGTGCGCCAAAGTGGTTCTCCAAATTAGATACACGTGGCGTTCCAATGAATGCACTGTATGCAACTACAGCAGTTGCAGCATTATGTTTCCTAACGACATTTATCGGTGAGCAACAAGTTTTTAACTGGTTACTTAATATGTCTGGGATGTGTGGATTTATCGTCTGGCTAGGCATAGCAATATCACATTATCGTTTCCGCAAAGGCTATTTAGCTCAAGGTCATAAGTTAGAAGACCTCGCTTATCGTGCAAAATTCTTTCCATTTGCACCGTGGTTTGCATTTATTCTCTGTTCCATCATTATTTTAGGTCAGAACTATCAAGCCCTGATTGGTGGAAAAATTGACTGGTTAGGACTACTTTCAACCTATATCAGTATTCCGCTATTTCTTGCAATTTGGTTAGGGTATAAGTGGAAACACAAGACCAAACTCATTGCTTACAAAGAGATGAATGTGAAAGAAGATGAATAATAAATCTTAATTTCACTTGACCCTTTGAGAAATACGAGTAAAATTCACGCTCATATTTTCATCGGCAATTTATATAGGAGGACACACATGCCATTACTACAAAGGAAAACACTTTAAGATTTGGCACTGTGTCGTCTCACGGACAAGTGACAAATCAAATGATCACTTGTCCGAATGCTCTTCTAAACCTAGCATTCGCTAGGTTTTTTTATGCCTATTCGGACAGAAATTTCGCTAATCGAGAGTAAGCGTCCGCTGAACCCCATGCCTATTTTTTAATTTGAGTTGGATTTCCAGCGATGTGGCAGTAATTCTTCTATTTGGGTCGCTTTATGC
>NZ_MELG01000055.1:0-12189 GCF_001767535.1 Acinetobacter sp. GWC1_38_13
TTGTCTGCACCGCATTTAGCATCCGCAGCTTTTTTATCTGCGCCGCATTTTGCATCAGTAGTTTTGTGTTGTTTTTTCGCTTTATCTGAACCACATTTCGCTTCACCACATTTTGCATCTGCAGTTTTAGTCACATGTGTTTCAGTCGTCGTCGATGCTGCCGAAACTTGGGTTGCTGCACCAACCATAGATAATGCAACTAAAGCGGCAACCGAAGTCATTGAGTTTAATTTATTCATTGTGAAGTTCCTTTTAAGTAAATATTGCTTTTGTACTAGGTACATAAAATTAGACGTGCGAACAATCAAATTATTACAGTCAAATTTAGATTTTTTTTGTGTAAGAAATCAAAAATTCAAACGACTAATAACTAATAAAACTTATTCGTTGTGAATTTCTCATGAAAAATCTAATTTATTCTTTACATAAACGCTATCAGAATTTGGGTTCCAACTTAAATTATTTTGATGGAATCGCCTCTTTAGCGCTTCGCCTATATTTAATTCCTATTTTTTGGATGGCTGGACAAAATAAACTACAACATTTCAATGATACGGTTGAATGGTTTGGCAATAGTGAATGGGGCTTGGGATTGCCCTTCCCATTGGTTATGGCTAGCCTTGCAATTTCGGCTGAGTTAGGTGGTGCTGTCTTACTTGCCTTAGGTCTTGCAACGCGACTGATTTGTATTCCATTGATCATCACTATGCTGGTCACTATCTTTACCGTCCACATTCAAAATGGATGGCAAGCCATTGCTGATCCACATGCTCCTTTTGCAAATATGCAAGTGATTGAATCGGCTGAAAAACTAGAGAAAGCGAGAGAGATTCTGAGCACTTATGGAAATTATGATTGGCTTACATCTAGTGGCTCATTTGTCATATTGAATAATGGCGTTGAGTTTGCAGTGACCTATTTGGTTATGTTGGGTGCACTACTGGTTCTTGGCGGTGGAAGATATGTAAGTTGTGATTACTGGATCAGTCGAAAAGTAATTAAATCAAAAAGATAGGTGCATAAAAACCTATCTTAATAGTGAAAGTGCGATCAACCACATGATACAGCCAATCAATAGATCTAAGACTTTCCAAGCTTTAGGATTTGCAAATACAGGACGCAATAATCTCGCCCCAAATCCTAAACTAAAAAAGAATAAAAATGACGCTGATACTGCCCCACTAGCAAAAGAGATCTTATCTGCATATTGAGCAGATATTGAACCTAATAATACAACCGTGTCTAAGTAGACATGCGGATTTAACCAAGAGAAACTGAGACATAAAACTATCGTTTGCCAGAAAGTCGTTGTTTCTTGTTCAGAAGCAATTAAACCTGACTGCGAATTATAAGCATTATAAAAGCTGCGGGCGCCGTAAATAAACAAGAAGAGTGCGCCGAAATACTTCATAGCTTGAATCAACCATGCTTGTTGACTCAATATTGAAGCAAATCCAAAAACACCTAAACAAATTAAAAATGCGTCGGATAAAGCACAGATCAGACATACCCAAAATACATGCTGTTTGAGCAATCCCTGCTTTAAAACAAAAGCATTTTGTGCACCAATTGCGAGAATCAGTGAAAGTCCCAGCGCAAAACCTGAGAAATAGGTCGAAAGCAAACGATTAACCTTTTTGTACTAAATAATGATATTCAGTATTGCTATTTTCATCTAAAGACTCTTCTTTCAACAGTAATTCATGCCCTAGATGCATGCAGAATTTAGGAATATCCCAAGAAGTTGAAGGGTCTGTTGCAAAAACTTCTACCACATCCCCAGATTTTGCTTTACGAATCGCTTGATGCAGCATCATCACTGGTTCAGGACAACGTAAACCACGGGTATTCAGTTGTACTGTTGGGAGTTTGGTTTGTTCAGACATCATATAACTCAAATATGCTAATTTTCACATTTTATCATAAAGTCATACTGTAGAAATCACCTGCACTTTTTTGAAAAACTGTACATTTCTTGCATCGTTTTAATGATGCATATCCGCTTTTTCTTCGGTATGATGAAAATCATCTAATTGATATAGAGAGTCTTTAGGAAAGATCATGGTCGATGAATCCAGTCCGTCGTGGGGTATGCGTGGCTTAAGAAAATGGTTAGGTACTGCACCTGAAACTCGCGATGAATTACTTAAGTTAGTTCAAGATTCACGTCGCTTCTTAGAACCCGACACAGTCGCAATGCTTGAAGGTGTTCTAGATCTGCCAGCAACGAAGATTCGAGAGGTTATGACACCTCGTACTGCAATTATTAGCTTACAAGAAGATGATCAGCTGCTTGACATCTTGCATGTTTTAATTGAATCAGCACACTCTCGCTTTCCCGTTTTTTCTGCTGATCAAACTGACAATGTTGTGGGCATTCTTCTTGCAAAAGACTTATTGCCATTTCTCACTGAACGCAATGTCAAAGTCGACATTCGCTCATTGATGCGCCAACCTGTGTTTGTTCCTGAAAGTGCGCGATCAGATCAAGTGCTTCGTATGCTAAAAAACACACAAACGCATATCGCCATCGTGATTGATGAATATGGTTCAACTTCTGGTTTAGTTACTCTGGAAGATATTCTTGAAGAGATTGTTGGTGAAATTGAAGATGAACATGACATTGCTGATGAAGAAGCTTTGTACATTGTTCCTGACAATGATCCAACCACAGCAAATACTTGGATTGTTCAAGCACTTACACCAATTGAACATTTCAACACAATTTTAGATGCAGATTTTTCTGACGATGAAGTTGAAACTATGGGCGGTTTACTGCTGCAAGAAATCGGTTTAGTGAGCGATCTACAAGGTCAGACGATTGAACTTGGTGATTGGGAATTTACCATTATTGAAGCAGATGCACGCACTATTCATCTGATTCGAGCTGTCCGTCAATGAGAAGCTACTTTGAAAAGCTGTTCAACCCATCCCAAACCCACAAACAGCTTCCGTTTATCTTTCCACTCCTGATTGCACTTATTTCAGGTGCAATCTTTAGTTTTGCGCTCGCACCGTATTACTTTTGGTGGTTAGCAATTTTATCCCCTGCTTTACTCTATGCCGGATTACGCCAGCGTAATCCCAGACAGGCATTTGTATTGGGCTGGGCATACGGATTCGGATTGTGGTTCGTAGGTGCATTTTGGTTATATACCTCCATTCACGTCTATGGTGATACTAACTCCTTTTTAAGCATTTTGATGATTGCCTTTATGGCAGCCGCAATGGGCTTATTTACCGCTTTTCAGACTTGGCTTTACCGTCGATTTTTCCCTGAAACTCCACTGACATTTGCACCACTTTGGGTTTTATTTGAATGGGCAAAAACATGGGTCTTCACGGGATTTCCATGGCTTTTTGCAGGCTATGCCTTCACTGAACGCTTACTCGATGGTTATGCGCCTTTATTTGGGGTCTATGCTGTATCGTTTGTCGTGATCGTGCTCGCATGTGCTCTTGTCGAAATCCTCAATCGTCGTTGGTTTTGGGCCATCCCATCTGGTTTACTAATCTTAGGTGCATGGGGTGCGGGTTTCATTCAATTTGTACAACCCAAAACAGAAAAACCACTCAGTGTTTCATTAATCCAAGGCAATATTCCTCAAGACCTGAAATGGTTGACTGAATATCAAATTAAAACCTTGGAAATCTATGCCAACCTGAGTCGTGCTGAATGGGGACGTGATTTAATTGTTTGGCCTGAATCTTCGATTCCTCTGTTTCAAACAGACATTCCTGACTTTTTAAAAGCAATGGATGCACAGGCTAAAAAATCAGATACTGCTTGGGTTACGGGTATTCCTTATTGGGACATCCCTAAATCACAACAAGTAGGTGAGCCTTTGTACTATAACAGTATCATGGCTTCTGGTAGTGAATCGTCTGGCTTATATAAAAAGCAACGCCTCGTACCCTTTGGTGAATACATTCCATTGTCTGGAATGTTGAAATGGGTACTTCCTGCAATGCAGAACGATGTAAGTATGAGTGGTTTTTCTCGCGGAGAACCAGATCAAAAACCATTGTCTGTGAAAGGACATGCGCTTGCAGCTGCAATTTGTTATGAAGTGGCTTATCCAAATCTCACTCGCCGTAATGCGCTCAATAGCGACTTTTTAATCACAGTTTCAAATGATGCTTGGTTTACAGGAACGGCTGGACCTTGGCAACATTTACAAATGGTGCAAATGCGTGCCAAAGAAAATGGTCGTTGGTTTATTCGTGCAACCAATACAGGCGTCACGGCATTTATTGATCAGAATGGTCATATTGTGAAACAGGCTCCTATGGATCACGAAGCAGTATTACGTGGTGATTTACCAGCGATGCAAGGTCAAACACTTTATAATCGTTTAAGTGATTTCCCGATTCTTATTTTCTCTGTTCTACTTTTAATTATCGGTTGGATATATCGCCCTAGAAAAGTCGATATTTCATTTAAATCACGTCGATAATTTCTAAAGAGCGTTTTGAATCCAAAGCGCTCTTTTTTATTCATAATATTCAAATTAAAATAAGATTGAGAACTGTACCGTGAGATAAGCGACTAAACCAGATAAGAAAAACATCGGCAAAGCTCGATACGCTTTAAAAATGAATTGTTCATATTTTGGAATTAGATGACTAATATTCCAAATACTGGTTTTCAAAGCACTCAAGAAACAAACGATAAACCACGTACTCAATAAACTGATCGCAAAAAAGCCAATGACGATCTGACTACTTCCTTCAGCCGTTTGCCATAAGTTTAATGCCCCTTCACAGACAGGTAATAAACTTAAAATGAGCAATACAGATTTAAGCATTGCCCAATGAAACTGATTCAGTTCATCTAACAAAAAAAATGCTTTCATCTGATTTCTCCATCACCCATTTAAATGATCTGAATTTATTATGCAAAGCTTTAATCTAAATAAAAAGTTTAATTTAATGAATCACTTCTGTTTCTTGTAACTATTAAATATGGGAATAATTCTTATTATAAATCTCAAATTAGTTTGATTATATTATTATCATGTTTTTCATAAATTTATGATTATTTTATGAATTAA
Organism: Acinetobacter sp. GWC1_38_13; assembly: GCF_001767535.1. Lineage (NCBI taxonomy): Bacteria > Pseudomonadati > Pseudomonadota > Gammaproteobacteria > Moraxellales > Moraxellaceae > Acinetobacter > Acinetobacter sp. GWC1_38_13. The sequence goes on from NZ_MELG01000055.1 coordinate 5,055, forward strand.
GAAACATTATCACTTCACTCTTGATTTATTTATTCTAAAAGTGAAGTGATCGTTTTAATTAGAATTTATGGTTGATAATAAATATCTGCATCATTACCCTCACCACCCTCTTTTCCATCTGCACCGAACGAATACAAATCAAAAGAGCGACCTTCACGACCTGGAATCACATATTGTAAGTCATTTTCCCAGCTGTCTTTAGGATAACCACCTTTCACATAGCCACCAGGCAACCAATTTTTTGCGGTTGCAGGTTGATTCACTAATGCATCTAAACCACCATCTTGCATCGATGGGTAACGCCCATTATCTAATTTATATTGATCTAAAGCGCCAGCAACACCTTTTAAAGTAATTTGCGTGGTATCAACTTTAGCTTTTTCGCCGCGTCCCATCACGTTCGGAACGATCAATGCAGCTAGAACACCTAAAATGACAATCACAACCATCACTTCAATTAAGGTGAAGCCAGATTGCTTCATATACATTTTTTGCTTATTCATTTTCATCTCTTTCATGCAATTCATCAAATCATATTGTTCATATTAATAATTGGCAACATTACCGCAATCACGATCACCAATACAATCGCTGCCATAAAAACCAACATCAGAGGTTCTAGCAGTGCCAATAAGGTGGAGATAAAAGTCGTGACTTCTCGATCTTGCATCGTAGATGCACGATCCAACATGCGGTCTAACTCACCTGAAGCCTCACCACTACGAATCATTTGTACCATCATTGGTGGAAAATAACCGCAACGTTCTAACTGTGTTGCCAAATTACCACCTTCTGTTACACGCTCCATTGCGACTTCAATCGAATCACGAATCACCCAATTGTTACTCACCTCTGCACCAATGCGCAAAGCTTCAACCAAAGGAACACCTGAACGTGTCAAAATTGATAGTGTGCTGGCAAACCGTGCAGCATTTATACCACGTGAAAGTTTACCAAATAGTGGCAATTTGAGTGTTAATCGGTCAAATGCATAATGCCCTGCTGTTGTTCTTAAGAACCTCGTAAACAGGATGAGAGCAATAAAACCAATGATCAACATGCCTATCCATGTTTGACGAATAAACGCACTAATTTTCATCAATAACACGGTGATCCAAGGCAATGCCTCTTTACTTTGTTCAAAGGTTTTTACGATTTCAGGAACAACATAAGTCATCAATCCCATCACGATCCCAAATGACATCAACATCAGGATAATCGGATAGATCATTGCACCTTGAATTTTCTTCTGCATCGCAAAACGATTTTCAGTGTAATCAGAAAGCTGATCTAAGATCAGATCTAGATGTCCAGACCTTTCGCCAGCAGCAACTGTCGCAATATACAATTCTGGAAACCGTCCTGATTGTTGCATTGCCTGTGCCAGTGAATGTCCTTCCAAAACCTTTGATCGAACCGAAATTAAAAGATTTTGAACGTGTGACTTTTCACTCTGCTTGCTCACAGCTCGCAGTGCTTCTTCCAAAGGAATGCCTGCTGCGACTAAAACAGATAACTGTCGTGTCATCAGTGCCAAATCGTAAGCACTAAAGCTTTTTCTAAACCATGATCGCTGTTGTTGCTTGTCTTTTTGCTCAACCGCATCAACAGCAATCGGTGTCCACGCTTTGTCACGCAACTGTTGACGAATTTGTCGAGCGGAATCGCCTTCCAGCACACCTTTGTGTTGCTTTCCAGCAGCATCGATTGCAGTAAATTGATAAGCAGGCATGGTTCTGTTCTAATTGTCCAAAAATAGTTGTCGTTACTGTTGCATCCATGTAAGGAATAAGGAACGATAGTTCCATTCTATATTCATCAAGATCGTAAAATTACTGTTTTGATTTGAATATTTGATACGCCTTGTGCACAGCACTTTAGCATAATTCCATGATATGACGTCATGCCATTTTACACGTGAATAAAGCCAATATGCCTACCGAAAATTCTAACGCTATTCTTTACCGTATTCGAGTTGCATTACCCGTCTATGTGTATGACACGTTTGACTATACGGTCAGTGCAGAGCAATACCTGCAAGCTCAAATAGGCGCACGTGTTTCTGTTTCATTTGGTCGCCAAAATCTGATCGGTATCATTACTGAGAAAGTTGATCCAAATGAGCCGTTTACAGGGCAATTCAAACTTAAACCGATTACAGCACTTCTTGATGAAGATGCTATCTTAGACCAACAAGTTTTAACTTTGTTGACATGGTCTGCGCAGTATTATCAATTCCCGATTGGTGAAGTGATGCAAAGTGCACTTCCTGCACTCTTAAGACAGGGTCGTGCTTTAGATATCTTATTTCACCACTGGAATATTCTCACGCATGACGATCCAGAATCTTTATTAAAACGTTCTCAAAAACAATACGATGCCTATCAGATTCTAAAACTTCATCCACATGGCGCTACCGAAAATATTTTAAATCTTAGTGGTGTAGAAACTGCAACATTAAAGGCATTGGAAAAAAAAGGACTGGTTGAATGTCAGCTTGAAGCTCATGACTTTACACCGATGCCTGTACAACTTGCACAAATGCCTTTAACGCCGAACGAAGATCAAAAGCGAGCAATTCAACAAATACTCAAAGCTCAACAACGATACCAAGCCTTTTTACTAGATGGACTTACAGGCAGTGGTAAAACCGAAGTCTATTTGCAAGTCATGCATGAGGTCCTAAAGCAAAGTAAACAAGTCTTGGTGTTGGTGCCTGAAATTGGTTTGACACCTCAAACAGTCGCACGCTTCAAATCACGTTTTCATTGCGATGTTGCTTTACTACACTCGGGACTTAATGATTCAAAACGTTTGCAAGCTTGGCAACATGCACAAACTGGTAAAGCATCTATAATCATTGGAACGCGCTCTGCGATTTACACCCCTTTGCCGCATCTAGGTTTGATCATCTTAGATGAAGAACACGATCTCTCTTATAAACAACAAGAGGGTTTCCGTTATCACACTCGTGATGTTGCCCTTTATCGTGGTCATTTACACAATTGCCCTGTGATTTTGGGTTCAGCTACACCAAGTATTGATAGTTATCATTTAGTGGAGTCTGGTAAATTGCATTTACTTGAACTCAATCAACGTGCTGGAACTGCGGTCTTACCGAAAATGCATGTGATTGATCTAAAAGTAGCAAAGAAGAAAAATGGCATCAGTCAAAACCTAATTGATCAAATTAAATTAACTTTAGAGCGCAAAGAACAGGTTCTTATCTTCCTAAACCGTCGAGGTTACGCTCCTGTTTTACTATGTGAAAGTTGTGGGTGGCAAGCAAATTGCCCGCATTGTGATGCACATTTCACTGTACATTCACAACCTTATTCTTATTTACACTGTCATCATTGCGGTACGATCAATCGTCTACCAGACGAATGCCCTGCTTGTAAACATCAAACCTTAAAAAGCATTGGTGCTGGAACTGCAAAAGTTGAAGAACAGTTACACGAGTTATTCCCCCATCATGAAGTGATTCGGGTAGATCGTGACAGTACAAGTCGTGTGGGTAGTTGGCAAAAAATCTATGATCGAATTCAACAGAATAAACCAAGCATCTTGTTAGGTACTCAAATGCTGGCGAAGGGACATCATTTCCCACACGTCACATTAGTCGCTATTCTGGATATAGACTCAGGATTATTAAGCGTAGACCCAAGAGCACCTGAGCGCACAGCACAATTGATCATACAAGTTGCAGGACGTGCAGGACGTGGTGAACATAAAGGCAGCGTGTATTTACAAAGTTTAAGACCAGATCATCCAATGCTCACAACCTTGATTGAACAAGACTATCGTGCTGTTGCAAAACAAATGCTGAGTGAGCGTAAAGTTGCGATGTTACCGCCTTATCGTTACGCTGTTTTAGTCCGTGTGGAGTCGAAAGATCGTGATTATAGTCAACAGTTTTTGATGGAAGCAGCACAAGGCTTAAGAGCTATTTCAGCAAATATTATTGAAATTTGGGGACCTATTCCTGCCCCAATGGAACGTAAAGCAGGGCTTTATCGAGCGCATATGGTGATTTTATCTACCGACCGAGCAAAACTGCATTTTTATTTACGTCAATGGTGGCAACAAGTGGTACATTTACCTCGCCAACATCAACTCAGATTATCAATTGATGTTGATCCACAAGAGTTTAGTTGAATTCACGATAAGAATTTTAGATTCGAGGCATTAAATGTCTTTATTGATTACTGTCCTTTTTTTCCTCGTAGCAGCATTAATTTTTGCACCTATCGCAAAGCGTTATACATTCTCAACGATTTTGGGCTTTACGATTACAGGACTGTTGTTAGGTCCTAGTGTTTTCAAACTGATTGATGATGTTGATGAAATTCAACTTTTAACCGACTTAGGCATGTTGGCTGTTTTGTTTTTCCTAGGTTTTTATTTAAAACCTAAACAACTGTGGCAACAACGTCATCGTGTCTTAAAGCTCTATGCTATGCCTTTGGCTTTGATTAGCATTGTCCTCTGTGTCGTATGCTTTCTCTTGTTGGATCAGTTGTTACTAGGCTGTCTTTTGGGGCTATCCCTGAGCTTTTCATCTGTCTTTTTAGTACAACAATTTATAGAGCAAAAAAATCAGATTCATAGTCAATTAGGACAAAATAGTTTAACCGCAGTTCAACTACAAAGTTGTTTCGCTATTATTCTTATTATCCTTTTTCCATTACTCGAAGATACCGCAACTACACGTCATGGTATCGCCTATTTTGCTGCAATCATTGCAACAATCTCGGGGTTATTTTTAGCAAGCCGCTATCTAGTGCGTCCAGCTTTTCATTATTTAGCGCGTCATAAAAGTCTGGAACTTCTTCCCATCCTCAGCACGCTGGTTTTACTCAGTATTTTTTTGATACTACAGATTTTAAATATTCATATCTTAATCGCTGCCTTTTTAGCAGGTCTAGTGCTTGCTGAAACTGATTTTCGTACTGAGATCGGAAACTTTATTCAACCCTTTAAACATGCGCTCATCGGACTTCTGTTTTTTGCTTTAGGATTGAACCTAACACTCAATCCCTTATTCCAAACTCCTGTTTTTATTGTCGCTGCGATCGTTGGGCTTGTGGTGATTAAAGCAGGCATTATTGGAGTGACAAGCTATTTTCAACAACGCCAACTAAAACTCAGTAACCTGTCCGCTGTATTGCTGGCACAAAGTGGAGAGTTAACCTTTATCTTGCTCAAAATTGCTGAAAGTGAAAAAGTCATCAGTACGCAAATATTACAGCCAACTCTAGTCGTGGTATTTGGATCAATGCTTTTGACTCCACCTTTATTTTGGCTGGTGAATTCTAAAGTTTTACCTTTGATCTTGAAAAAGCCAGTTCAGCCCGATTCAGACGAAGTTGCGCAACATCCAATTCTAATTCTAGGTTTCGGGCGTTTTGGGCAAATCATCGCTAGAGTATTACATGCGCAAGGTCAACACTTTAGCGTCATTGATAGCAATCAACCTGCTGCTCATTTTATAGAACAATATGGACATCGCTTTATTGATGCTGACGTGACTCAAATCGAGAATCTTCGTATCGCTGGTATAGAACACTGTAAGCTGGCAATTTTAGTGATTGATGATGTTGAGGATAGTATGAATCTCGCTCGTCACCTTCGTTTGAATTATCCAGAATTAATTTTATTTGCACGTGCTCGTGATCGACATCATGCCCACCTACTGCATCAATTAGGCGTGCAACAAATTTATCGTGAAACCTATCTCTCATCTTTAGGTATGGCAGAAGATGTGCTGATCGAAACAGGTCTATCAATTGATGAGACAAAAACTCGAATTGAAGAGTTTAAACAGCACGATCAGGTGCTTTTGAGATCGCATTACAGTACATATGATGAAGACGATCAAATAGAGCGTTACCCGAATGCACTTGCAGAACTTGAAAATTTATTTGAAAACACATCTATTTCTGCAAAACATCGTTTGATGAATGAGCAAAATACACAAAGTGAAGCAAATTCTCAGCAGGAAATATCTTGAGTTTTTGCAAACTGACACCATTATTGACTGCATAACCATTCACCTTCTTATAAAGCCATAAGCGCTTTTCAAGGCAAAGCATTGCTTTGTTTTCCCCTAACGGGGTATTGGAGAAAAATATGTCTGATTTACGCCAACGCTTTTATATCGAAGACTGTCCTGTTCGTGGTGAAGTGGTTCATCTAGAAGAAACATTACAAACGATTTTGGCTCAAAGAGAATACATGCCTGCGGTTAAAAGCCTTTTAGGTGAGATGCTCAGCGCAACGGCATTACTTGCAAGCACGCTTAAAATTCGTGGGCGCATCAGCCTACAAATTCAGGCGAGCGGGACATTCAAATGGGCAATGGCGGAGTGTAATCATTTAGGTGAAGTACGTGCATTAGCTGATTACGAAGAAGATCCAAGATTTAATGAAGGTAGTGACAGTCGAACTGTTTTGGCAGCCCTCACCACCCCTGTTCTTTTTATCAATATCGAACCTGAACATGGTGAACGTTACCAAGGGATTGTACCTCTTGATCAACCGACTTTAGCAGTTTGTCTAATGCAATATTATGATTTGTCAGCGCAAATCCCAACACATATTGTACTAGCAACCAATGGAGAGCGTTCTGGTGGTCTTTTAATCCAGCTCTTACCTCGAAACGATGAGGAAGAACAAAAACTTGTTGATGAAGATATATGGCCACGTTTGAGAATGTTAACTGAAACACTCAAATCAGAAGAACTAACAGATCTTCCAGCCAATGAGATTTTGTATCGACTATACAATGAGGAAGAGGTTCGCTTACCAGAAGTTGAACAGCTCAAATTCGGCTGTACTTGTTCAAAAGAGCGTTGTGCCAATGCATTGATTCAAATTGGTGTTCATGCAGTTCATGAAACGCTTGAAGCACAAAACCCAATCCAAATGGATTGCCAGTTCTGTAATGCACGCTATGAATTTACCGCCGAAGAAGCATTAGGCTTATTTGGTGAACATTTGAGTTAATTGATTTTTCTCATAAAAAAGACGGGCTGCCGTCACTGCTGTCCCACAAATATCACAAGAAGAACCTCAATTGAGGTTCTTCTTGTTTTCGCCATTTTTTATCAGGCACAAAGAGTGACCTTAAAAG
>NZ_MELG01000056.1:0-11566 GCF_001767535.1 Acinetobacter sp. GWC1_38_13
GCTTTACGTTCGGCAGCCACTTTTGAATATGGATATGGTTGGTGAGTTTCACTGCTGCTATTATTCCAGTGGCTCTCATCAAATTCATTATGAGCAGTATTTTGAATCTCAATCGCATCACCGTAGGTTGATGCAATACTTGAGGTCACAACAACGCGTTTTACTGAAACAGTGCGGTTCACACTGTCTAGTACATTCTCTGTCCCTTTCACAGCAGGTTCGATAATGTCTTTAACGGCATCTTTGTAATTGGTCACTACGAAAGGGGACGCAGTGTGAATGACAACCTCACAGCCTTTCATAGCTTCATCAAATGAATGTGCTTCAAGTAAGTCTGCTTTAAAAAAGTGAATTTCACCTGATGATTTTTCAGCGAGGTCATAGAGATGTTGGATTTTATCTTTTTTTGAGGGGTCTCGAACGGTTGCGTGAACTTTATAACCTTGATTGAGTAAGCGTTCTATAATCCAGCCTGCAATATAACCCGTCGCACCCGTGACTAGAATTGCTTTACTTTTATCCATTTTTTTTCCTAATCATTTTTGTGATTGAAGATATTTAGCGAATTTTGCTCAAACAAACAACAGCTGACCAGTCATTTTTAATGTTTTTTTGATCAATTCCGCTTTCAAATAAGAAGTATTGTTAATCGTTACAAAAATCAAATAATACAAAATGATGTAACTTTACCGCTTCGAATGGGGCAATAAATCCGCAAGAGCTTATTTTATCTAAACAAATTATGCGAATTAGAACTGTAAATGCGTATGTTTCTCATTTTAATTTTATAAAAATCATAAACTTACACAATTAATTTTTTGCAAATGTCTTATAAGTTGCTCATAATACTTGTATTCGAAAGGAGTAAGTATTATGCGTGGCAATCCAGAAGTCATCGACTATTTAAATATGCTCATTGGCGGTGAGTTGGCTGCTCGTGATCAATATTTAATTCATTCAAGAATGTATGAAGATTGGGGCTTGAGCAAAATTTATGAACGCATTGATCATGAAATGCAAGAAGAAGCCTCACATGCAGATGCCATTATTCGCCGTGTTCTGTTTTTAGGTGCACAACCAAACATGAACCGTGAAGACATTAATGTGGGTACTGATGTGGTAAGTTGTTTAAAAGCCGATTTAGCACTTGAATATCATGTACGTGAAAAATTGGCGATAGGAATTAAACTCTGCGAAGAAAAAGGCGATTTTATTAGCCGTGATATGTTGCGTCAGCAGCTTTCTGACACAGAAGAAGATCATACTTATTGGTTAGAAAAGCAACTACGTTTGATCGAATTGATTGGTTTACAGAATTATATTCAATCGCAGATCTAAGATTTGTGAATTAAAAAAACTCAGCATATGCTGAGTTTTTTATTTGCTATTCTATTTTTTCTGTAAGTTTTTTAAATCTTTCAATACTTGATCGGCATGTGTCTGTGTATTCACACTCGTGTAATGATACATGACGGCACCTTGAGGATTAATTAAAAAACTCTCTCGCTTGGCAATTTTGGTAATACCTAGATTTCGAACAATGCCAAATTTTCCAGCAAGGTCGCCTTTATCATCAGCCAAAATTGGGAAAGGAAGTCCTAGTTTTTTTGAGAATTTCTGATGTGATGCGACATCGTCCAAGCTCACACCGAGTACCACAGCATTAGATTTTAAAAACTGAGGATAAAGCGATTTAAATTGATTGGCTTCTTGGGTACAACCAGCTGTATCGTCTTTTGGATAAAAATAAAGCACAATCCATTTGCCTTTGTATTGGCTTAACGTATGCCATTTCCCACTTTGATCTTGCAGTTTGAAATCTGGTGCAGACTGTCCAACCCATTCTTTTTGAGCGGTATTTTGTTTAGAGAAAATAGAGGTTTGAGCAAAGCTTGAACTCGCTGATCCGAGCAACATAAGTGTGCTACAAACGATAAGAACTTTGGACTTTATCGTATTCATCATTTTGATCTCAAAGTGTGATAGGTCATATTTTAGCAAATCGAGTTGACCTCGCTAGGAAAAATAACCAATTTATGCGATGTTTTATACAAAATGATTATGCAATCGACAGGTATCTCATTGTCTAAAAAAATCTTACTCATCACTGGCTGGGGTGGTGGTGCCGAAATATTAAAACCTTTACATGATGTTTTAGAACAAAAGGGGTATTTCGCTCAGCGGATTAATATTTTTAATGCTCTCGATAATGAAGTTTTGCAGCAGCATGTCGAACTTGCAGTGAAATTCGATGTCATCGTGGGATGGTCGTTGGGAGGTCAACTAGCAACACTATTAGTCAACCAAATTCAACTGCAATATGATGAACAGAAGCTGTTAATCACTCTAGCATCGAATCCATGTTTTGTTGCTCAAACTAATTGGACGACAGCCATGCCAGTTGAAACTTTTATTCAGTTTAAACAGTCATTCGAACAGGATGCGATTACCACATTAAAACGTTTTGGCTTATTGGTCTGTCAAGGTACAAGTTCGGCTAAAAAAGATTTCTTAGCTATGCAAAAATTGATACGGCCACAAGCGATTGCATTGCTTAGGGATGGGTTGCAGTTGTTGGGGCAATTAAATTTGGTTGATTGGTATGAAAATTATCAAGGCAGACAGTTGCATGTATTTGCTGAGCATGATGCTTTGGTTCCTTACCAAGTTGTTCAAAATATCCAGAATTTAGCTGCAAAAAATCTAACTGTTGTTTCTATTGATGATGCTTCTCATGGTTTTCCATGTTTTATGGTGGAGCAGACTGTGCAAGTAATTGAAGATTTTATTTACTCAACGTTCAATCTTGCTTGAAATGAAAGTTCTCGCAATATATTTTAGATTTTGACAAGTTTAAGATGTTTGCAAATTCTTTTATAAGAGTTTTCCCACAAATTGATACTCGATAGCGTCATCCACAACCTGCGTGGTGATAGTAAAAGTGATGAATATGGATGAGTTGATACTCTTGGATGGGCACCAGAAGTGAACAGGTTTTGTGGATGACAAATGGTTTTGCCTACTTTTCCCGAAAGAAAAGTAGGTCCAGCCGAAGGCTAATACCAGAATAAATGAGCACAAGGCAGCTCTCCCCTAAAAGCAATATTTATCTAACCAATGAGGAAGTATGGATGACCGATTTATTTGATTTAGAACATATATGGCATCCATATACCTCGATGTTAAATCCACTGCCAACTTTTAAAGTGAAACGTGCTTATGGTGCAACCATCGAACTAGAGGATGGTCGAACTTTGGTTGATGGCATGTCGTCATGGTGGTGTGCGATTCACGGTTATAACCACCCTGAACTCAATAAAGCCATTACTGATCAATTGCAAAATATGGCGCATATCATGTTTGGTGGTTTGACGCATGAACCTGCAATCGAATTGGGTAAACTCTTATTAAAAATTACGCCTCCGAGTTTAGATAAAATTTTCTATGCTGACTCAGGTTCAGTTTCAGTTGAAGTGGCTTTAAAAATGGCAGTTCAATATTGGGCTGCATTGAATCAACCTGAGAAAACCAATTTTATTACTACACGTTCTGGCTATCATGGTGATACTTGGAATGCGATGTCTGTATGTGATCCTGTTACGGGAATGCATCAGATTTTTGGCTCAAGTTTACCGAATCGAATCTTTGTACCCGCGCCACAAAGTTGCTTTGATGAAGAGTGGAATCCACAAGATATTCAAGAACTCAAACAACAGATCGAACAGCATTATCACAGTATTGCTGCACTCATTATTGAGCCAATTGTGCAAGGTGCGGGAGGGATGCGTTTTTATCATCCTGAGTATTTGCGCCAAGCCAAAGAATTATGTCAGCAATTCAATTTGTTGTTGATCTTTGATGAGATCGCAACAGGTTTTGGGCGTACAGGCAAAATGTTTGCTTGGGAGCATGCACAAGTTGAACCCGATATCATGTGTATCGGTAAAGGTTTGACTGGAGGCTATATGACATTATCTGCAACATTAACGACTAAACAAGTAGCTGAAACCATTAGTCGTGGCGAAGCTGGCGTGTTCATGCATGGTCCAACTTTTATGGCCAATCCTTTAGCTTGTGCTGTTGCTCTAAGAAGTACTCAATTATTAGTTGAACAAGATTGGCAGAGCAATATTCAACGTATTGAAAAGATTCTTGTTGAGCAATTAAGTGATTTAGCAGAACTTGATCATGTTGCAGATGTCCGTGTATTAGGTGCAATTGGTGTGGTTGAATTAACCTCAAGTGTTGACATGAAAAGCTTACAGCAGCAGTTTGTTGAACGTGGTATTTGGGTGCGACCATTTGGAAAATTGGTCTACGTGATGCCACCGTATGTGATCACCGATGATGAGCTAAATTACTTATTAGTGCAGATGAGTGAAGTGGTGAAAAATATGCAAGGAGCACATGCTAATGTCCTTGCTTGATCATTATGCTGAGCAGCTTGACAACTTTAAACAGCAAGGTAATTTTCGCCAATTTACTTCAAATCAACAGCAGGGACGATGGATTACCATTCAAGATCGAACCATGTTGAATTTGGCATCCAATGATTATTTAGGTTTAGCCGCTGATTTAAGTTTAAGAGAAGAATTTCTCGATACGCTTAAAATAGAACGGGCGTTATTTAGTTCTTCTTCTTCGCGTTTGTTGACTGGTAATTTTGCAGAGTACGAGCAATTTGAAAATAGCCTAAGCAAAGCTTTTGGTCGCGCTGCCTTGCTTTTCAATAGCGGCTACCACATGAATATCGGTATTTTGCCTGCATTAGCTGATAGTAAAACCGTGATTTTGGCGGATAAACTGGTTCATGCCAGTATGATTGATGGTATTCGTCTATCGAATGCTCAATATGTGCGTTATCGTCATAATGATTTGCAGCATTTGGAACAGTTATTGCAAAAGTATCAACAAGATGAGCAAGTTGAACGTATTATTGTGGTGACTGAAAGTATTTTTAGTATGGATGGAGATGAAACGGATTTAGCGGCACTGGCGCAGTTAAAGCAACGTTTTGTCAAAACCATGTTGTATGTTGATGAAGCTCATGCCATCGGTGTGAGAGGTGGGCAAGGACTAGGTTGTGCTGAGCAATATGACGTATTGCATCAGATTGATTTCCTGGTTGGGACTTTTGGCAAAGCGATTGCTTCAATTGGCGGTTATATTATTTGTGATCCTATCATCCGTGATTATCTTATTAATAAAATGCGTCCTTTGATTTTCAGCACAGCGTTACCACCAATCTCGATGGCATGGTCTGACTTTATCTTTAATAAAGTTTTAAATATGCAGCAGCAGCGTCAGCACTTGGCTGAGATCAGTCATTTTTTACAGAAGGCGGTGATTGCAAAAGGTTTTTCAAGTCCATCGAGTAGCCATATTATTCCAATCATTGTCGGCGAAAGTAATGCAGCGATTGAAAAAGCACGTTATGTTCAGCAACAAGGTTTTTACGCCATGCCTGTGCGACCGCCAACAGTACCGCAAAATAGTTCACGTTTACGTATCTCATTAACGTCTATGGTTCAAAAAGCTGAATTAGAAAAATTGGTGGAATGTTTGTGAGTGTCGATAAAGCTTTAGTCGCTCAACGTTTTGCTAAAGCAGGGCAAAGTTACGTTGAGCATGCTGTAGTGCAAAAGCAGATCAGTGCACAGTTATTTGAATATCTGAAAGCGTATTGTCCTAATACTTTTGATTCTGTACTTGAGATCGGTTGTGGGTCGGGTAACTTAACGCATTTATTTCAGACTCATTTCCAGTTTGATCAATTATTTTTAAATGATCTTTATGAGGATGTTGAACAGCATTTTTCAAAGATTAAAAATATAGCTTGGTTGATCGGAGATATTGAACAGCTTGAATTACCATCAGAATTGGATGCGATGATTTCAAGTTCAGCTTTACAATGGATGACTGATCTACCTGCGTTATTACAACGAATTCATGATGCTTTAAAACCGAAAAGCTATTTGGGTTTCTCTACATTTGGTGAAAATAATTTAATTGAAATCAAAAAGCTGACTGGGCAAGGTTTAAATTATTATTCCAGTGACGTATTGAAACAGAAACTTGAAGAAAATGGCTTTGAGGTTGTGTTTATACAAGAAGAACAAAAACATCTATATTTTGATGATCCTAAATTAGTGCTGCATCATCTAAAAGCGACGGGGGTGACTGCAACAGCAAAGTCACATCGTTGGACCAAGCAATCTTTACAGCAGTTTTATTCTGATTATCAACAGTTTCAAGATGAGCAAGGTTTTCGCCTAACTTATCATCCGATTTACGTGATTGCGCGGAGAAAAGCATGAGTGCAGCAATTTATTTTGTCAGCGGTATTGATACAGAAATTGGGAAAACTTATGCCACAGGTTATCTCGCCAAACTTTGGACCGAACAAGGGAAGCGTGTTATCACCCAGAAGTTGGTGCAAACTGGCAATGTCGATGTGTCTGAAGACATCGAAAAACACCGTGAAATCATGGGGAGTGGCTGGTTTCAGGAAGATCATGAAAAATTGACCATGCCTGAAATTTTCACTTATCCAGCTTCACCACATTTAGCTACACGTTTAGATGGGCGTGAGTTAGATTTTGCCAAGATCGAAGCTTCAACTAAAGAGCTTGCTCAGCGTTTTGATGTGGTGCTATTAGAGGGTGCGGGCGGTTTAATGGTGCCTTTAACCACAGAGTTATTGACCATTGATTATATTGCTCAACATCAATTTCCTGTGATTTTGGTGACTTCTGGACGTTTGGGAAGCATTAACCACACATTGTTGAGTTTAGAAGCTTTAAAACATCGTGGTTTGAGTTTGCATGCTTTGGTATATAACTTAAAAGATGAATCGAAAGATCCACTTATTTCTAAAGATACAGCGGATTATTTAAAAGCTTATTTGGCAAAGCATTTTCCTGATGCTCAATGGATTGAGTTGGAAAAATTTAACTAACTTTAGGTATTTATTGTCTAGTAAATATCTGTGATCGTGGAGGGCGGCAAGGATGTCGCCAAGTTAGACTGCCTTGCGCTGCTTTCAAAGCCTTGCTTTGAAATTGCTCAGGTCGTACCGTCAGTCTGACAAAAGATTTATGTTACTTTTTATCTTTGAAAAGTAAGAAGATTTGCTATGAGTGGGTGGGCTTGGGAAGACTAAGTTACGATAGCTAATGGATTTTATAAGCGATTTAATTCATAAACTTAAGGTGAATAACAATGAATAAGAAGAATTTTGTTTTTATAACACTATGCTTGTCAGGTTTGATCTCGACTACTCAAGCTACTGTACCCGCAGATAAAACCATCATTAATTGGATCACTAATTTACAAGATTCAAATGCGAATCCTCAGCAAGCCATTCAGATTGATCACACGGAAAAAGTAAAATTAATTTCTGGCGAAGAAGCTTATTTGTCTGGTGTTAGTTTTGAAAATGCTGGGCGTAACTTTTGGGCGGGTTATGTATTGACTCGACCAAAGCTCAAACAAGCAAAAATTTTAAAAGAGTTTGGTGGTCAATCGAATACATTTAAAGTTCATCCAACGATGTATAAAGGTAAATCGATTGAACTGGTTGAAATCGAAAGTGCTGGTTCGGGACAAGGAATTGTTGAAGCTACTAAAAGTTTAGTTTATTTGAGCCAATGGAATGCCAAGTTGATTACTGAAGTTCAAGAGTCTTCTAATGCTGGTCGCTATGACGAAAAACTTGATGCAGAGGATTGTCGTACTGGATCAGATAATACGGGTTATTTAAACGTGATGCCGTATTCGCCTTATGTTGTGAAAACTACGGTGACGGGAAATGCCTGCAATGACAAACCGAAAGGATATAAAGTAAATAGTTTGGTTCTCCCAATAGTCATTAGTGAAATTAAATGAAAAAAGCTAACAAGCGGACTTGTTAGCACAGGAGGAACTTAGAATTGTGAAGCTTAATAGTTAGAGTTTATTTTTCTAGTTATTACTCACGATGCCTATTTTAGTGACTTTGCTTTGCTGAGCTAATGCCATCACCATAGCAATATTTTTATATTCAGCTTGAGGATCAGGTTTAAACTTGATCTGATCCTGATCAGCTTTTTGCGCAACAGATTTAAACAAAACCTTCAATGCTTGGCGATCAGCAACAGCTTGATCGTTCCAGAAAATACGACCTTGTGCATCCACTCTTAAGTTGATGGTTTCAGGTGGTTTCTGATCGGTTGGTGGCGGTGGTGCACCATTAGGTAAATTGATATTAATGGCATTGTTTGGGATTGGAATTGTGATGATGAACATAATCAATAACACCAGCATGACATCAATTAAAGGTGTCATGTTGACATCGAGCATCACATCATCTTCGCCACTTTTTGGTCCGACATTCATACCCATGACTAACTCCTTATCGTCTGACTAAGGTGAACTAGGTGGAGTAGTGACAAATGCGATTTTGCCAATACCCGCTTGTTGGGTGGTGCTAATTACCTGATCAATTGCAGCGTAGTGTGTCAATTGATCACCACGAATATGAACTTCAGGTTGCGGGCGCTTTTGTGCCTCAACTTGTAAATGAGCAAGTAAAGTTTCTTTATTTGCAACGTATTGTTCATTCCAAAAAATATCGCCAGTTTTGTTGACTGAAAGTTGAATATTTTGAGGGGTGGTGGCGTAAGGCGTATTCTTTTCTTCAGGTAACTTTACAGGAACTGTATGTGTGACCACTGGAACAGTGATTAAAAAGATAATCAAAAGCACCAGCATGATGTCCACAAGCGGAGTGGTGTTGATGGTGCCGATCACATCATCATCACTTTGATCTGAATTTATCATCATGCCCATAATCGTATTCCTTATTTAGAATCACGATTGACAGGATTGCTGCGCAATTCGCCACTGAGTAAAACTGCATGTAAGTCAGAGCCAAATGAACGGACATTGTCCATGACAGCTTTATTGCGACGAGTCAGCCAGTTATAACCAAGTACTGCAGGTACAGCGACAGCTAAGCCAATTGCGGTCATGATTAATGCTTCACCCACAGGCCCAGCAACTTTATCAATAGATGCTTGTCCTGAAATGCCGATCGCAGTCAATGCGTGATAAATTCCCCAAACTGTTCCAAATAATCCAACGAAAGGTGCAGTTGAACCCACTGTTGCAAGGAATGCCAAGCCGTTACCTAAATGGCTTTGTACTTTATCAATCGCACGTTGAATCGAAATCGTTACCCATGTGTTGAAATCAATGCGTTCTAATAAGGTGCCATCATGATGTTTGGTTGAGTGAATACCTTTTTCAGCGATATAGCGGTACGTGCTGCTAGGATCTAAGCTTTCTTTTGCGCTATTTAACGTATCAGCTTCCCAAAAGTTACGTTCAGCTTCAGTACCATGGCGTTTGATTTTGCTTTGTTGAAATAGTTTTGAAAGGATGATGTACCACGTACCAATTGACATTAAAACAAGGATGAATAGGGTTGTTTTTGCAACGAGATCACCCTCACGCCATAAAGCTTCTAAGCCATAAGGGTTATGCACTTTTTCTTCAGTCGCTGGAAGAGGTGGTGGTGTTGGTGATGATTGTGTTGTTGCATCAGTCGCGACCGTAGTTACAGCTGTGGGTTGCGTGGTTTCTTCAGCCCAAACAGAACTAATTGGAAGCAGGGTGCTGGTTGAGATAAGACCAATCGCAGCAAATCGAGAGATTTTTTTTACAGTTTTATTCATTTTAAATTCTCCAAAAAATTGTTTAATTCACTTCTATATTCATTAAGAAATCTTGAATGTGTATTCGATTTCATACCAATCTTGTTGAGGTACACCATCTTTCATCGCTGGTGTGAAGCTACATAAGCTATAAGCTTTGGTCGCGGCTTTATCTAACTCACGTACACCACTCGATTTTTTGACTTTTGCATCGATTACTTTGCCCGAGCTATCCACAAGTAAGCGCATACGCACAGTACCTTCTTCACCAGCCATTTCCTGTTCACGTGGATAACCAGGCTCTTTACAACCAGCTTCACCTTCTGAAACGCCTCGTGAAATTCCAGCTGGTTTTGCAGGTGCTGGGGGAGCAGCAACTGCAACTGGAGCAGCAACAGGGCTAGGGCTTGGAGAAGCCGCTGTGACAGGTGCAGGTGTTGCCACTGAAGTTTTGGTTGGTTGTGTAGGTGTTGGTTTTGCAACAGGCGTTACTTTCTCCACCTGCTTAGGCGGATCAGGCATTTTTGCCACTTTTTCAACCATTTTGGGTAGTTCAGGTGGTTTTTCCTCAGGTTTGGGTGGAGGAGGTGGTGGTGGCGGTTCAATATCTTGAATAATCTGAAGTTCTACAGGCTTCTCGACTGGTTTAGTAAAATCAGTGGTTAAACTTGTTACTAAAATATAGGCGATCACAAGATGTAAAAATAAAACTAGACCAAGTCCGACGAGACGTTTGGTAGATTGATTTTCACTTTCAGCAAAGGGTATGCCCATAATTGCTCCTGAAAATGTAATCGCTGAGTTATATAAAAGTATTTAGGCTAGATTGAAAATCTTGATAGCAATTTTTATCTTATATAGACATCAGGATTACGTTGAACCACTACAAGACAAAAAGGAACATCTTGCAGTGGTTAGAGTTTTAGAATTTATAAGTGCCTCTGAGGAAATATGCACGTCCCGTTACGTCGCTATAGCGAGGGTCATAACCATATTGGAAGTTATCGAGCACATTCGAAGCAGAAGGTTCAGCATCAAATAGATTTTTGATACCAGCAGTTAATTCTAGATTTTTAAAGCCTTTATACGTTCCTGAAACGTTGTACAGGGTATAGTCACTTACGCGGTGATTATCATATTTCTCATCACCAATTTGGTTTTGATCTTTATAGCCACGGTAGAACTCTTGCTCGAAGACCATTTTCCAGTTTTCGTAGCTCCAGTTAAGATTGGCAACATGTTTCCAACGTAAGATTGCTGGATCATCGTATTTACCAACATAACCTTCCCATGCACCACCTTTCTCTTCTTGACGGTCGTATTTGATAACATATGTGCCATCAATACCGAAGCCAAAACGACCAGTAGAAGTCATCGGTGAAAGATAATTTAGCGCTAAATCAATACCTTCAGTTTTAACTCCACCCATATTTGTTAGTGCGCTGTTGATATATTCCAATCGACCATCAGCCCCTCGAATGAAGCGATCTGCATATTTTTCAGGATCACCGAAAATCATTGCTTCACCGATGCTGTTGATTAGCCCATCAATTTTGATGTTGTAATAATCAGCAGAGAACACTAAATTTTTGATTGGTTCTAAAACAAAACCCGCAGTAACCGAGGTTGATTCTTCTGGTTGTAAGTCTTTTGTGCCCCCTTGAGTACGGTAGAATTGGGTATTACATTCAGTTTGATATTGAGGTGATATAGCCTTGCCGTTTGGACATAGCACAGGGTCATCGTAGCGAGCCCCCGTATAAGTTTTGCTTTGAGGGGCATTGATGTCATATAAGCTTGGTGCTCGGAAACCAGTACTGTATGAGGTACGGAACATTAATTGTTTAATCGGTTCCCAGCGGAAAGCGATT
>NZ_MELG01000057.1:0-8497 GCF_001767535.1 Acinetobacter sp. GWC1_38_13
ATTGTAAATATTGGTTCTATCGCTGGGTTGACGGGTTTAGCGGGAAATCCAGCATATGTGGCAAGTAAGCATGCGGTTACTGGTCTCACTAAAAATGCTGCAATTGATTATGCACCTTATGGGATAAGAGTAAATTCAGTAAATATGGCCGCTACCGAAACCGCAATGACAGATACAGCCTTTAAAAAAGTAGCTACGTTACAAAAAGAACGAGCAAAAAATCCTGAGTTGGCAAAAATGCCTAATACGGCGATGTTGAAAACTCAAAGTCTTTTAATGTTTGCTGATTCCAAACATAGAATGTCTACACCTGCAGAACAAGCTAGTGTTATTTTATTTTTACTATCAGATGAAGCTTCAAACATTACAGGTGCAACTTGGGCTACCGATGGTGGATGGACTACTTTTTAATGGCCTTATAAGACAAACTAGTCTCCAAAATAATTAAGTTAGTTTTTCAATGTCTTCGTGAGTATTTACATATTTTAAATTTATTGGAAATGTGTATAATACTCCCCACTTGTTGGCTTTGCTCTGACCTAAGATGTCTCGGTGAGTCAAAAGAAATGGTCTGTTGTGGTATTGATCTGCGAGTATAAAACTCTGCTTTCCTCATCTTGAGAGTGATCAATTGCGATAACAGCTTAAGCCTTTCTTACTAAATAGGAGCATCGACCATGCGCGCCGATATTCACCCTAAATACGAAAAATTAGTTGCTACTTGCTCATGCGGTAACGTAATCGAAACTCGTTCTGCACTTGGTAAAGAAACTCTTTATCTTGACGTATGTTCAGCTTGCCACCCATTCTATACTGGTAAACAAAAGAATGTAGATACTGGTGGTCGTATCGACAAGTTCAAACAACGTTTCTCTGGTATGTCACGTTCTATCAAACGTTAATATCAAGAAAAACAAAAAACGGGCTATATGTCCGTTTTTTGTTGTCTCTAAAGCCTCTCCTTTATAAAAGGAGAGGCTTGTAGATTTCTATTGATCCTGTACGTCAGTTAAACGATCAAGTTTCTTTTGGAAGTAGTTGCCTTGTAAGAAGCGCGCTTCAACATTCCAAGCATTTGCGAATAAATTCATGTCATTTAAATCAGTCAGTAAAATTTCTACAGATTTCATACCGATGAAATTCAGAATTTTTTCCTGTAATTTTGCCATATCTTTCTCGCTAGCTAACATCTTGGAAAGTTTGCTATGTAGGCATAAATATTGGGTATCAATTTGCGTAAGAATAGATTCGCTATAAAGTGAATCACCAAAATTGCGTATTGAAACTTCAGCGCCGTATTGACGGAGTAGAGCGACTTGCTGCTGAGCTTGGGACAGATTTTGTTGCAGACTATGCTCTGAGAACTGAACAATAAGCGGATGAGCTTGTTTACTTCCAATAATTGTAAGAAGTTTTGCGACCAACTCAGGTAATTTTTTATCATTAATTAGAATGTGATGGTTCAAATTAACGATTAGTTTAGCTTTGGGATATTGAGTAATAAAGTTGTGTAGTTGTTTACACGCTTCTACAAGAATCCAGCGGTCAAGTTGTACAGATAACTCAGGATCATCTTTTAAATCGGCTAGATCACTTAAATCAATCCATTGATTATCATGAATAAATCCTGCTGTAACCTCATAGGTATGAGTATGTTGATCCTGCTTATCATAAAGTTGTTGATATTTTAATTGGATGGAGCCAGCATCTAGTTTCTGTTTTAACTCTTGTAATAAGGTTAATTTAACAGAGGTTTGAATATGTTCGGTTGTAAGACCGATATCGGCATCTATCTTTTGACTATTGAAAACAGGAAGTGGTGTAGCAAAAGCTTTTGAGAGTAATTGTTCAAAAGCAGATTCATTTGAAATTGGTTGATTTAACTCACAATAACCTAATTTTAATTGGAGTGGAAAGGTGTGATTATCTGTCACAAGAAGTTGAGGTTTTTGTAGACCATTCAAACCAATGAGTAATGAGTTTAATACTTCTTTGGATTCAGCTTGGATTAAGCCTGCATACAGTGCTGTTTCAATTTTATGAATTGGGACGTTGACTTGTTCTTTAATGAAATTTTGAATATTTGAAAAATAAGACTTTGTTCCACGCCAATCAGATTGAAAAACTTCATTTGGACAATGATTTAAGCCAAATAAAACTAAGGCATTCACATTTGCAGGATGATTGCTAAGATGGCGATTAATTTGTTGTAAAGATGAATTTAAACTTGAAAGTTTTTCTGCTGGAGCAATCGTTACAGTAGGCGCGACTGTAGTTGGTTCAGATTTTTGTGTGGTTTGAGAAGGACATTCGATATTGAGTTGAATTTCATCATCATTTCCAGATGGTAAAAACTCTACATGTAATGGATTGTTTTTTACATTGGAATTGAGTGTTTTGATCTCAAAGCGAGCATGTTCAAATTGACCTTGAGAAATCTTCTTAAAGCGTAGTTTAAATTGAGCTAAATCTTCAGGTTGTAAAACATCTAGTAATGGTAAACCAATCAAATCATCTTCATTCTCGAAACCAAAAAGAGTCGCATACTCTTTGTTGGCACTGAAATGAATTCCTTCTTGTAACACTGCGACCGCTTTATGAGTTTCAGCAACTAGCGATTGTGCTTGTGTTTGTGCGGCTTCTAATTCATTCAATAGACGATGTTCAGCTTGTACTAATCGGCTATATGATAATGCACGAATGATGCTGATATAAAAATGATCAGGGGATTTTAAACTAAGAACATCATAAATGCCTTTATGAATATAGTTTTGATACTGTTGCGCATCGAAGTCTTCTGGTTCAAGCAATAAAACGGGCAAATTAGGTTGTGATGATGCTTGAATCAAAGAGAGAGTTTGTTCGATTTTTAAATCATAAGCTCTACCGAAAATCACTATATCCCAAGGTAGATTCAGTTGCTTTTCAAATGTTTTAAAATCATCCAATAGACAAGCTTGGACTTGATGTTCTTGTGCAGAAAATAATTGCAAAATTTGATTATAACGAAGTTGGTTATCATCAATAATTAATAAGCGTGTTTCAGTACGTTTTAACTTTTTAGAGAGTAGAGAATTTCTCACTTCAATGCTTCCCATAAATCTTGATCATTTGTATCCATATTCTTTTGTGCCATAAATTTTTGAAGATTAGGTTCATCTTCTTCATTGAGCAATTCGAAATCAAACTGGACAAAACTTTGAGTAATTAACTGTGCTGTTAATAAGTACACTTTTACTTCCTCTTTCCCCAATCGTAAATGAATAGCTTGCTGTTCTCTGAAAATTTGCGAACCTGGCAATATGATTGTTGTTTTTGTTTCATCCAGATTATGATTTTTTAAAATAAGTGCAGGGTGGTAATTACTCACATGGCGGTCAGATTGAATACGTACTGCGCATGGGAAAATATCCTGTGCTAAAACCTCTAAACCGAGTTCAAGGCTTTTTTCACTGGATTGTTTAAGCCAACGAATAACACCACCTCGCCAATGACCATGTGAGGTTTCTTTCACCAAGATATATTCGCCAGTCCGAAGGTTTTTAGGTGCTTCAGTCGTCCATTTAATACGATATCCATTTACACTAATATCAAGAATGTCTGCTTGATAAACTGCTTTACTTTCACGGCTTAAACGTTGGATGGAAGATTCTTGATTGTCAGAAGATTCTTTTTTATCCCACGATGACAAAAAGCGAGATTCGCTTTGTAATCCATAGCCATGTTCAAGTTGAAGAGTTTCAGCGAAGTTCTTTGCTTTAGATAGATAGAAATGAGCGGTGAGTAATCCAAAACAAATATGCAACTGCGCAGAGTACTCATAACGCTCGTGACGTCGTTCTGCAGTGGTGCCAAGAATCGTTTGAACATGGAACTTCAGCGCAGGTGTTAAATAGATTTTTTCATTTTTAGAAATATATTCTGCATTTTTGTGAAGTGTTGCAGTGACATGATCTAAAAGACTATTGGTGCTGATGAAAATATTTGGATTAAATCCCGAACTCTGTTTCTTATTATAAATAGGTGGGTGATCTTTACTGGTATCAACTACATATTTGGTTAACTCAGTTTCATTTGGTAATAGTTGCAGCATTTTCGCCCAGTCAAAGCTGCATTGGAATAAAGCTTGAATCTCAGATTGGCGGATTTGATTGGTGTTAAAGATATCTAGCAAAATAAGTTGTGCATAAGCTTGAGCAACATTATTGAGGCTTGGTTTACCTGCTGGTTGTTCCAAAGTAGTATGATGATATTTATGAGTTACAGCTGCATCATAAAGTTGGTGAGCAATGAGCCATTGTCCTGCAACAGGTTCACTATAAAGCATATGTTGCTGATACAGGAGTTGAGTGAGTTGTTGTAATGCTTGGAAAGTCGCTAAGGTTCTTGCAGTCTGGAGATTTTTCTTTTGATTTAATGCAAAAAAAGAAAATTTTTGATGCTCAAGTTGATCGCTACTTCGGCGAACAATATTGATATAAATCGCTGCGAAGTAACAACGCAAAAGCATTGCTAGTTCTATAATGTGTTCATTACGATCAGAGGTGATGACACCTTGATTAAAAAAATTCTTTTCTAGACTACCTAAAACATTTTCGATGGTAGGGTGTAGTGTCTGTATTAAATCAAAACGTAAAGTTTCTGAGCATTCTAATTCACTTAGCTCAAGTAAAGCTGAGAATAATGCTTTAGAGGTATCACCCAATTGCATTATGGCAAGTGTTGAAATCCATTCGTTCAAGCTTTTAGTGTTTGAATCACAAAAACTGAGTTTATCCCTTCTTAAAACAGTGGGAATTTGAAAAATATCCGAAAATGCATTATCCATCATTGTAATCAATCTCAGAACGTTTGAACCCCAAAAAGCGGTGTTTTATTTTTTTCGCCCGCAATTTCCCTTACGAGTTTAGGGACAAGATATCCAGGTAAACTCGCTAAAACATCAGTATATATATGATCTATCTCTGAAGACCTTAAATCAAAATGTTGAGCGCCTTTTACTTTATCTAATAC
Source organism: Acinetobacter sp. GWC1_38_13 (assembly GCF_001767535.1). Taxonomy (NCBI): domain Bacteria; kingdom Pseudomonadati; phylum Pseudomonadota; class Gammaproteobacteria; order Moraxellales; family Moraxellaceae; genus Acinetobacter; species Acinetobacter sp. GWC1_38_13. The sequence continues at coordinate 5,014 of NZ_MELG01000057.1, forward strand.
ATGAAGATAATAAGGCATTACACGCGCGTCAAATAAACGCAAACTTAAATTATTCAAAATTTCTGCAGAATCATTCACACCTTTGAGTAAAACTGCTTGATTTAGCACTGTAATATGGTGTTCTGATAACTGTAATAACTTTGAACAAGTAAAGTCGTCAAGTTCAGCTGCGTGATTTGAGTGTATCACTACTACAATGCGTAGCCTACTGTTTTTTAATATAGAAATCAGCTCTTCATCGATTCGATTTGGAATAACGACGGGAACACGTGAATGAATTCTCAGAATCTTAATCTGAAGGAGAGATGCTAGACGTTCCAACCAAAGTGCTAATTTTCGATTTGATAAAGTTAGGGGGTCTCCACCACTCAAAATAACTTCATTAATTTGTGGATTTTGCTCAATATACTGTTTGATATTAATCCAATCATCATTTTTGGGTAGGTTTTCTTGGTATGGGAAATGGCGACGGAAACAATAACGACAATGAATCGCACATGCACCAGTTAAAGTCAGTAAAAAACGTGATTGATATTTATGTAGAACTCCAGCCATTTGATTAGCTGCTTCTTCACCAAGTGGGTCAGTAACAAATTCGGGATGATCTTCAAGTTCTAAATGATGAGGTAAAACTTGTAGCAATAAGGGATCAAAAGGATCTCCAATGCTCATTTTTCCGACGAATGCGCGTGGAACACGTAATTTGAACTGTTCAGAGGCAAGGATTGCCCCTGATAATAACTGTTCAGTGGATAACTCAAGCAGATTTAACAACTCTAAAGGATCAGTAATTAGATCACTGAGTTGTGATTGCCAGTTTTTCTCTTGATGTAAATAGTTTATCATGCCATACGTTAAAATAGTGTTAGCCTAAAGGCTATTGGCCTAGTCTAGCATTAATAGATTTGAGTTTTAAGTTGGAGTGCGCCTTTCATGGCCTATTATTCTACAAATGATTTTAAAGCTGGCCTTAAGGTCATGCTGGATGGTAACCCATGTTCAATCATGGAAAATGAATATGTAAAACCAGGTAAAGGTCAGGCGTTTAACCGCGTAAAATTACGTAACCTTCGCTCTGGTAAAGTATTAGAAAAAACATTTAAATCAGGTGATTCTTTAGAAGCTGCTGATATTGTAGAAGTAGAAATGGAATACCTCTACAACGATGGCGAAATGTGGAACTTTATGGATCCAGTAACTTTTGAGCAAATCGCTGCTGATAAAACAGCAATGGGCGACGCCGCAAAATGGTTAAAAGATGATTCAAATGAAAAATGTACAATCATGTTATTTAATGGTGTACCTTTAACTGTAAGCCCACCAAACTTTGTTGTGCTCAAAATCGTTGAGACTGATCCAGGTGTACGTGGTGACACTTCTGGCGGTGGCGGTAAGCCAGCGAAACTTGAAACAGGTGCTGTTGTACGTGTTCCATTATTTGTTCAGCAAGAAGAAAGCGTTCGTGTAGATACTCGTACTGGTGACTACCTAGAGCGTGCGTAATCGTTAAACATAAAGTATACGATTATCGAAGGGATGATAAAGAATCATCCCTTTTTTTATGCCAAAGTATTAGATAAATCTATTTTAATAAACGATAAACTCACGAAGATATTTTCTAAAGAAAATATAGGAATGGAAATCCAAATCACCAAAAGTGAAATATTTGAGAGGTTTTGAATGGAGATAACACAAGCAAAAACATCGCTTTCCTCTAAGATTCTATGGAGTTTAGTTGCCATTATCGGGGCAATTTCTTTTGGGATATTGGCGGTGAGTCGCGGTGAGCATGTAAATGCAGTTTGGTTGGTTCTCGCTGCTGTCTGTGTATATAGCATTGCATATCGGTTCTATAGTTTATTTATCGCAAACAAGGTTTTTGAATTAAACCCAAGGCGATTAACCCCAGCTCATCGTTTAAACGATGGTTTGGATTATGTTCCTACCAATAAATACGTATTATTTGGGCATCATTTTGCGGCGATTGCTGGTGCTGGTCCTTTAGTGGGACCAATTCTAGCGGCTCAGATGGGTTATTTACCAGGAACAATTTGGTTGCTCGTCGGTGTTGTGATTGCAGGTGCAGTTCAAGATTTTCTTGTGCTGTTTATCTCCACACGTCGTGATGGTCGTTCATTAGGTGAAATGGCAAAGCAGGAATTGGGTACTTTTGCTGGTGTTATCGTCATGCTTGGTACATTGGGCGTGATGGTGATTATTCTTGCAGTACTTGCACTGGTTGTGGTCAAAGCATTAGCTCATAGCCCTTGGGGTGTATTTAGTATTGCTGCAACGATTCCTATTGCATTATTTATGGGCGTGTACATGCGTTATCTTCGCCCAGGTAAAATTGCAGAAGTCTCTATCATTGGTTTCGTCTTAATGATGGCCGCGATTGTTTTTGGTGGTGATGTCGCAAAAGATCCGTATTGGGGACAGTTATTTACCTTAAGTGGAACGCAATTGACATGGGCATTAATCATTTATGGTTTTATTGCATCAGTCTTACCAGTTTGGTTACTGTTAGCACCACGTGATTATTTATCAACATTTCTTAAAATTGGTGTAATTGCTGGCTTGGCGATCGGTATTGTATTTGCAATGCCTGATTTGAAAATGCCTGCGGTAACGCATTTTGTGGATGGTACAGGACCTGTTTTCGCAGGGACATTATTTCCATTTCTATTTATTACAATTGCTTGTGGTGCCATTTCTGGTTTCCATGCGCTAGTTTCTTCTGGTACAACGCCTAAGCTCGTCGATAACGAAATAAATATTCGTATGATCGGTTATGGTGGAATGTTGATGGAATCTTTTGTCGGCATTATGGCAATGATTTGTGCGACTGTACTTGATCCAGGAATCTATTTTGCGATCAATGCTCCTGCAGCAGTGCTGGGTACAACTGTTGATACGGCTGCTGAAGCTGTTCGTAATTTAGGTTTCATCGTTACACCAGAAATGTTAACTGTACTCGCACAAGAAGTGGGTGAGAGCTCTATTTTATCTCGCACAGGCGGTGCACCGACTTTTGCGATTGGTATGGCACATATCATTTCTGAAATTTTCAATAGTCGTTCAATGATGGCTTTTTGGTATCACTTCGCGATCCTGTTTGAAGCATTATTTATTTTAACCGCGGTGGATGCAGGAACACGTGCTTGCCGTTTTATGGTGCAAGATACGGTCGGGATAGTTGTACCTGCGGTTAAACAATCTAGCTCTTTTTTTGGAAACTTAGTTGGAACTTTTGTTGCGGTTGCTGGCTGGGGCTTCTTCGTTTATCAAGGTGTCGTTGATCCTCTAGGTGGCATTAATTCGTTATGGCCACTCTTTGGTATTGGTAACCAAATTCTTGCATCAATGGCATTAATCTTGGGTACGGTGATTTTATTCAAGATGAAGAAAGAGAAATATGTATGGGTCACAATCGTCCCAACAGTTTTCTTATTTATCACTTCTATGACTGCAGGTTGGCAAAAAA
>NZ_MELG01000057.1:8526-14227 GCF_001767535.1 Acinetobacter sp. GWC1_38_13
CTTGCTCAAGCGAACCGTTTTTCTGATGCGATTGCACGTGGGGAGATACTCGCTCCGGCGAAAACAGTAGCAGAGATGCAAACAATTGTGATGTCCAATCAAATCAACGCGGTGTTGTGTGGATTCTTTATGATTGTTGCTATCGTAATGGTAATTGCATCTATTGGAGCAATTCGAAAAGCATTAGCAAGTTCAACGCCTACTGTGAATGAGGCACCTGCTGTTTATTCAGATGTACAGATGACTGCGAATAGCGTGAAGGGAGAATAAGTATGGATTTCAAAATTGCGAAAGAAGGTGGTTCCGTAATCGTGAAGATTATTAAATTCACTATTATGTCGCAAAAACACCTGATTTTCTCACCAAGAAATTGGTCTCGTATCGCAATTCTGTGGCAAAACTTGCAAAAAAGTTTCCGTTTAATGGTTGGAGTACCAGATTACGAAAACTATCTCAGACATATGCAACAGCATCATCCAGATTTGACACCGATGGATGCGAAGACTTTTTATCGTCACTGTGTCGATGCGCGTTACCCATCGTCAGGCGGGAATATGAAAAAATGTCCTTGCTAGAAGTCATTTGATTTCTTTGAAAAAAAATCAAAACAGTGTATGTTGATGCATACACTGTTTTGATTTTGGGGATAGAATTATGTGGGGCATGGAAAAAGCTTCTGTTCAAGAAAAAAAAATACAAAATCAGCAACTAGAACAAGATATTAAAAGCTTTAGCCATAAAATAGAAAGTTTCCTTATTCAAGTTAATGAGCTGATCTTAGATAAGCCGCAACAAACTAAACTTGCGCTGACTTGTTTGTTGGCTGGCGGTCATGTGCTATTTGAAGATTTACCAGGCTTGGGTAAAACAACATTAGCCAGTGCTTTAGCTCGTTTGGCGGGACTGCATTTTCAACGAATCCAATTTACCAATGATATGCTGGCGAGTGATGTGATTGGTATCAATATTTTTAATCAAAAAGAACATATTTTTGAATTTAAAAAAGGCCCTGTCTTTACTCAAATTTTACTTGCGGATGAAATTAATCGTTGTAGCCCTAAAACGCAAAGCGCGTTGCTCGAAGCAATGGAAGAAGGGGCGGTTACAGTTGATGGTATTCACTATGAATTACCTCAGCCTTTTTGGGTGCTTGCTACGCAAAACCCACTTTTTCAAAGTGGAACCTATGCTTTGCCTGAGTCTCAACTAGATCGTTTTTTAATGCGTTTGTCTTTGGGCTATCCATCTCGCCAAGCTGAAAAACTTTTACTTCAACAAAGTTCACGTCAGCTTCTTATTCATCAATTGGATTCTGTATTTAATCAAGTGGATATTTTGCATTTACGTGAACTCGCTAAACAAGTTTTTTTAAGTGATGCTGTACTTAACTATATTTTAGATTTGGCCGCTGAAACACGTAAGCAACGTCATGGTTTATCAACACGTGGAGTATTGGCATTAAAAGCTGCATCCCAAGCTTATGCATTAGTAGAAGGGCGAGCTTTTGTAACGACAGACGACGTGCAGATGGTGTTTATATCTGTAGTTTCACATCGTCTCAGTTTGGGTGAAAATGAAGTAAGAAAAATTTTAGAATCGGTAGAGGCATTCTAGTTGAGAGTGGGATATGCAAAAATTATTCAAGCATCCACTACAAAACTGGATTGCAAAACGATTCCAAATTGATGAAAAGAAGCGACTTACACAAAAAGATATTTTGATCTTTCTATGTAGGCAAGGTTTTCTATATCTTGTGCTAATTTTGATTACGTTTATTGCAGGTATTAACTACGCAAATAACTTAATTCTAGGTTTTTGTTTTTTAATTAGTGCAATTTTATGGATTAGTTTTTATCTTACTTTTAAGCAGTTACATCGGCTGGATATAGAGCTTGTCTTTCCTGAGATAGGGCAAGTGGATAACTCATTTACACTAAAAATAATGTTTAAACAAAAAAGTATCTTCACCCGATATTTGAGAATAATTAGTGAAGAGAAAGAACATTTTTTCTGCTTTGAGCATACTCAACAAATTTTTGAGTTGCCATTTTACCCAAATGCTCGAGGACAATACGATTTTTCACCCATAAAAATATATTCTACTTACCCATTCGGTTTAGTGCGTGCATGGACTTATTTATATCCTAAGCATAAAGTGTGGATTGCTCCCAAAGCTCATGATTGGCAAAAAGAACATAAAAGCCAACCTACCAATGCTCAAGACAGCTTAGATGAGTTTAAAGAGCTAAGAGCATTTCAACATGGTGATTCCTATCAAAATGTAGCTTGGAAACAGGTTGCAAGAGGACAAGGATTTTTTATTAAAATGTTCGAAACTCAAGCCAATCATCAATATTTAGAAATAGATTATCAACAAATACCTGCACAAGGACATGAACAAAAACTGAGTTTTATGATGGGTTTAATTGAGCAATGCGAACTATTGGGAGATGACTATGCTGTGATATTGCCTCATGCACGATTAGAAAGTGGACAAGGTCAATCACAGTTAATCAAGGCTAAACTTTTGCTGGCGCAGGCTTGATGATGAATAAACAAATTTACTTCTGTATTTTAGTTGCGCTAGTCTTAATACTAATTGGACAAATCCCGTTTATTCCATTTACTTTGAGTGGTCTATGGGCTGTCGTATTGTTGGTTTTGGTTTGGCGATACGTAAAGAACCAAATCACGGCGTTTTCGAATTGGATCCTTGTTCCATTTACGATAGTTTCTATTGCCTTGATCTTTCTACAATACCGAAGCTTGTTTGGTGTGGAAGCAGGAGTTGCATTTCTTTGTACCTGTTTAATTGCAAAGACAATGGAAGTTAAAAATACTCGAGATCTCTTGGTTGTATTTAACTTCGCATTATTTGTCAGTGCTAGTCTATTATTGCACAGTCAAGCATTCTGGATGGCGCTAGTAGTATTTTCTGCATTTATCATGTGTATGGTTGGGTTATATCGCATTCAAACCGCACTTTTTCAGCAAAAAACAGCATCAAACCAGTTCAGACGTGATTTAAAGCAGATATTTAAATTTGTAGCAGTAGCGACCCCATTTTTTATTTTATTATTTATTTTCTTCCCGCGGTTACCCCCATTGTGGTCAATTCCAATTCAACAAGATAGTGCGACGACAGGGATTAGTGATCGTATGTCACCAGGTGATATTGCGGAGCTGTCGCAATCATCAGCTCTAGCATTTCGTATTGTGGCAAATATGAATCAGTTGCCGAGTCGAAATGATTTATATTGGAGAGCATTGGTATTGGATATGTATGATGGTTCAACGTGGACCAGTCATTATTCAAATCAAAGTTTGAAGCGAGTGAATTACGCTACTCAAAAACAAGTTAAATACCAATATTTATCAGCTGATGAACAATCCAATTGGATCATGGGACTTGAATATTCAGTTCCTCAAGAACGATATTTACAGGTTTATCAGGATGATAGTATTCGCCCATCAAAATTGATAAAGCGAAATCAACCAATACAAATGTTGTGGTTAGGCAGAATATCTGCTCAATCAGAAGTTTTGAGTCCGAAACAAATAGAAATAAATACCCGATTCATTGAAGGATTAGATCCAAAAGCACAGAAACTCGCAGAAACATTATTGAATCAAAGCCAGCATCAACCGAACCAATATATCCGAAGTGTCTTAGCTTGGTATCGCAAAAATGGTTTTGTATACACATTAACTCCCGGAACTTTGGGTGGAAACCGCATAGACCAGTTTTTATTTTCAAGTCGTAAAGGGTTTTGTGAGCACTATGCATCTAGTTTTGTAATGTTAATGCGTTATGCAGGTATTCCTGCCCGTGTGGTAACAGGTTATCAAGGGGGGCAACTAGCACCTGATAATCAGAGTTGGGAAGTAAGACAATTAGATGCACATGCATGGAGTGAAGTTTATCTAAATGGTAAATGGCAAAGAATTGATCCAACAGCGATGATTGCGCCGCAAAGAATTGACACAGGCATGCAAAATTATTTAGCCCAAGACGAAACAATCTGGGGTGATCAGCAATCAGAAGCTTGGCGTTTACAGCAGTTTAAAATGCTAAAAAACATGCGAATTTGGAGTGATTATTTAAGTTATCAGTGGCAGAGTAAAGTCGTTGGATATGATGTAGAAAAGCAAAAGAATTGGTTATCACGTTTAGGATTAAATTCAAGTTATGCCTATGTGATTATTCTAATCGGAGGATTTGGATCAATTCTAATTTTGTATGCAGCTTATTATTGGTGGGTGCAAAGATCCAAACAAACGTCTTACGACCGTGAAATACAAAAGTTTCAGAAAAAGTTGCCCATTCATTTGCGAAAAAGACATTCTGAGACATTTCAGATGTGGATGCATCGTTTATCTGAACAGGCTAATGGTTATCAATCATTTGAACAACTTATTGTGTTATATCAAAAAATTATTTTTAAGGAACAAAAGGACGAAAATAATCTCATGCTCTTTAAGCGTTTGCTTAAAGACTGTGCGATTACACTAAAACAGGTTCAAAAAAACTTGTGAAGCTTATAAAAAATGAATATTATGCTGTTCATTCTAGGTGTATAGCTCAGTTGGTTAGAGCGCTACGTTGACATCGTAGAGGTCAGCAGTTCGAGTCTGCTTATACCTACCAAAATTTTATACTTAATTATCAAGTAGTTAAGTCGCTAAAATTAAGGTAATTTAAGAGTTTTTAATGCTAAATTGGTCAGCTTGATGGTTTAAAATCGTCAAAATCTGCGTCAAAAACACCTTATTATTTCCGTTTTAGCACCAAAACGCCCCCAAGTTTACACTTGGGTTTTGTGTTTGGTGCTGCTACGACACCAAGGTGGATTTATGCAAAAACCAGTGAAGCGCGGCAATGCTTGGCGTATTCAAGTACGCTATAAAAATCTTAGAGACAGTGTCACACGTGATACTGCACGAGAGTGTGAACAATGGGCTGCTATTCGTTTACTTGAAATGAAAGCTGAGTATGATCCTAAAAAAACTCAGATGCAAAAACCATATTTTTCATTCTTTGTCCTTTGTCAGAAATATTATGATGAAGTTGGATATAAGAAAAGAGGTAAATCCTTTATAAAGCAACAAATAAAAAGAGAAACATTTAAAAATTATTTTGGTGAACTTGCTGAAAAGTCAATTTATGAAATTAAACCTATTGACGTAAAAAAATGGCGAGATAAACGTTTAGAGAAAGTCGCACCTGGGACAGTACATCGACAAATGTGTTTATACACATCAGTTTTTAATTACGCCAAAAATGAACTTTTCTTGATTGAAGACAATCCATTCGCACAGGTCACTAAGCCAACTAAGCCTCCCGCCCGTAATCGACTAATAAGTCATAGTGAAATTGAAATCATACTTAAGGCGCTTAATTATAAAATTGGAACAAAGCCACAAACACCAAGACAGTATGTTGCATGGACTTTTCTTTTTGCGATTGAAACTGCTATGAGAAAAGGGGAGATTCTAGGGATTACGTGTAACAATATCTATCCTGACTACATACATTTGCCAATCACAAAAAATGGTGATGCTCGTGATGTTCCCTTATCTAAAGAAGCCCGTGATCTTCTAAACCTTATCCCTTACATGGATAGAGTAAAATTAATTCCACATAATTCAAATTCATTTAGATTAATTTGGCAAAGAGCAATTGGGAAAACAGAATTGAATA
>NZ_MELG01000057.1:14271-15212 GCF_001767535.1 Acinetobacter sp. GWC1_38_13
TTTGTTAATAAACGCAAATTACCTGTGGAAATCTTGGCTAAAGTTACAGGACATAGGGATATTAAAACTCTGATTAATACATATTATAATCCGACCGCTTCAGACATTGCTAAAATGATGAACGCATCTTAAATAAAATAGGGAGCAATTGCTCCCTTATTTCTTTCGATGTGCGCCACGTCTACTGGTGACATTAAAATTCTCTAAAATTGGTATGACTTCTTTCGGATCGTAAAGATGTTTAGTATCAGTACCTCTGTTAAAAATTCTCAATTTTTCAATAAGTGCTTTGCGCGAGATACTAAATCTTTCTTGTAACCACGCTGCATCTACACGGTTGGGTAGTTGCTCTGTTTTAAGTTCAATGACTTTCCCGACTTTTGGAATAGTATCATTTAGGAAAACTTGTGGAGGTTCATCAGATTCAATCACCATGACATATTTGTTTATAATTCCCATATTATTTCCAATTAAAAAAATAGATTTAAAAATAATTGCAGAGGGTCAGCAATACAATTACTTATAAAATATAATTTAACAAATTAATTAAAAAAAAGATGAGATATGTTTAAAAAATCAAAAAAAAGACTTATTTTTTTTATTATATCAGTAAATAATCTTTTGTTCGTTGTTGGTAATAACAACGTCGACTGCTTAGCTCATCTAAAATAAATGAGTTAACGTATACTGCTTTATCTTTTAATTTTATTGTTTATTTTTTAAAAGGATTTTTAGGATCAGATAAAATCGCGTTTTTCTTGTCGTTAAAGCTTCTACCTTGCTCTGAAAATTTAAATTCTTTGATTTCTGATTCTAAAAACAGCTCTTTTCTAAAATAATTTTTTATTTGATAAAGCTCTATCATTTTAAGTGTATTCTCAAGATAATTCATTTCAATATTTTGTGATTTAAAAAATGATATAAGCACACTTCCAAGAAAA
>NZ_MELG01000058.1:0-11525 GCF_001767535.1 Acinetobacter sp. GWC1_38_13
ATTTGGGACTCGTACGAGATCGACTGATTCAACTCAAAGATGAACGTCAAATTATTAAGCATGTGCCGAAATATGTACCCGCAGGACAGACCACGCAAATGGTGGTTGGCGCACATCAAGAAACCGATCAAGACGTACTTGTAATGGCAGATCGACATTACAAAGAATTTAAACTCAAACGTGTCTATTTCTCAGGTTATATTCCAATCAACACAGAAAATAATTATCTTCCTGCTGTCGGTTCAGCACCACCTTTGTTGCGTGAAAATCGTCTTTATCAAAGTGATTGGTTGATGCGTTTTTATGGTTTTGAAGTCAATGAAATCGTCAATGAAAAACACCCACATTTAGATTTGGATGTAGACCCAAAACTGAGTTGGGCGTTGCGTCATCCCGAGCAGTTTCCAGTGGATTTAAATCGTGCTGACTATCGTATGATCCTTCGTGTACCAGGTATCGGCGTAAAGTCAGCCAAGAAAATCGTGCAAGCGCGTCGTTTTGGCAAGATACATACTGATTTATTGAAGCAACTCGGTGTGGCGTATTCACGTGCCCAGTTTTTTATTCGCTGTGAAGACAGTCCACGCTTTCAAAAGGAACTTTCTACGACTGATATTCGTCAGCAAATACTAACGCAGGGTTCATCCAAGTACGTGAAACAACTGTCACCTCAGTTGAGTTTAGGATTCTAAACATGCTCAGTGATGGTGTGGTTTATTACTATTTTGATGGCTCTATGGTCGGTTTACTCAACTGCGTATTTCGTGCTTTTCAATTCAAAGAGTTTCACGTGCAACTGCGTTTAAACCAAGGCGCACAGCATGGTTTATTTGCCACGGTGGTTGAAATTCCAAATCACGAGCAACATGCAGCACGTGTTTGGTCAGCTTTACAGCAGAAATTATCGCATTCATCTTTGAAACAATTTTATTTTGCCTATTTATCGGAATCTTTGGATGCCTATCAGCATTTATTTAATTACTGTATCTATGTCTTTCGACATCAACATTCAGTTGAGAAGAATTATTCGCATCCCAGTGTTTTAGCGATATCGCAATGGACGAAAAAGGTCGGGCGAGAAAAGCATCGTATGGAAGCATTTGTGCGTTTTAAGAAAACCACAGATGGATTGTTTTTAAGTTTGGTTCGCCCTGATTTTAATGTGCTGCCTTTAATACAGCCGCATTTTAAGCGTCGTTATCAAGATCAACGTTGGTTGATTTATGACGAACAACGTAAATATGGATTGTATTATGATTTACGTGAAATTCACGAGGTGTCTTTAGATACTCATCAGATTGACCGTAATATCGAAAATGGTGCGAGTCAAAACTTCCAATTAGAATTAGATGAACAAGAAGAATTATATGATCAACTTTGGAAAGATTATTTTAATAGTATCAACATTAAAGAACGTCAAAATTTGAAATTACATGTGCAATATTTGCCTAAACGTTATTGGCGATATTTGAATGAAAAATACGTTTGATCTTCTCTCTTATTTAAAGCGATAAAAAAAGCGCCGTAGCGCTTTTTTTGTATTTAGAGGAAAAACCAGTAAACAAATATTGAAACCAGTGCGATACATAAAATATTGAGGATAAAGCCAATTCGCATCATTTCACTTTGTTGAATATGCCCCGTACCAAATACAATCGCATTCGGTGGTGTTGCTACAGGGAGCATAAACGCACATGAAGCACCGATTCCGATGACAACCACAAGAATTTCTTTTGGAATTCCCATTTGATCAGCGATTGCTGCAAATACTGGAACCAGCAGAGCAGCCGAGGCTGTATTACTGGTAAATTCAGTTAAGAAAATAATAAATGCAGCTACAATCACGATGACTAGGAATGGTGAGGCATCACCAAATGCATTTGCCAGAGTTTGCCCAAGTACCAAAGAAGAACCAGAGTCTTTTAAAACGGCACTTAAAGTTAAGCCACCACCAAATAGCATTAATACGCCCCAGTCCGTATTGTCTGCAATATCTTTCCAAGTGGCGATTCCTAAGATCACGACCATACAGGCTGCGAGTACTGCAATCCATGTATCAGGTTGAGTAATTCCAAACTGTTCGCTGACGCTTTTACCAAAAATCCATGCCAATGCAGTGATAGCGAAAACTAACATGGTTAGAATACGATCACGGTTCCAAGGGATAGTTTCTGTTCTGAATTCCACACGATGATTAAGTTTAGGTCTAAGCACGATATACAAACTAAATAACATCGCAGGGAAAATGATGAGCATCATAGGCAAACCGACTTTCATCCAGTCTGCAAAATCATAGCCTAATGCTTTCGCTGCAATCGCATTGGGTGGAGAGCCAACTAAAGTACCTAAGCCGCCAATACTTGCTGAATAAGCAATACCTAAGAGGATGAATACGAAAGTTTTACGTTCTTTTTGCGCATCAAAATGTGAAAGCAAACCCAATGCAAGTGGAAGCATCATAGCCGCGGTAGCAGTATTTGAAATCCACATCGACAAAACGGCTGTGACCAAACAGATGGCTAAAACAGCTACTCCCAGATGCCCTCTAGACATTGCAATAATCCACATGGCAATTTTTCGATCTAGTTTTTGCACATGCAATGCAGTTGCCAAGGCAAAACCACCAAAAAATAGGAAAATCGTAGGATCAGCAAAAGTACTCAGTGCTTTAGTGGTAGAAATGGCTTCAATCTCACCATCTCCTCCCACACTCGGCATACCGACGAGAACCGCGAGCACAGGGACTAGCAATGCCGTGATGGTGATGTGAATGGCTTCAGTCAGCCATAAAATACCGATAAATAACAACAGACTTAGACCTTTATTGGCATTTTGGTCATAAGGCAAAATTTCATATAAACCGAAAGACAGCAGTGCTGCAATTGCAATAATCACCCAGCCACGGATTAAGCCTTTGGGCATGGCATTGGTGGGTGTTTCGAGGTGAGGAACATTCATAAAATATCCTTATTTGAGTTGTTCTAGTTGCGATAGCGTATACAACTGAATAACCATAAAGTCTTAAAGAACTAGAAGTAAATATTAAGTTCTGCCATCTATGTAAAATCTTTTTAAATCATGTTGATTCCCTGCCACAGTGCATTGGTACCGAGTACAGTCAAAATGACTAAAATAAGGCGTTTGAATTTTTGTTGAGAAATATGAATTCTGATCTTAGAACCAAGATAAATAAAAAATAATGAAAAAATCGTAATTGCACACAATAGATATATCTGTGCCTGATCAAAGGTCAAAAGCGTTGGGTAGAGTATCGAGAGCTGGATTAATTTGCTGGCAAGAAAGCTAATGTTGGTAATCATCACGATGTCATTTTTACTGTGCTGTGTACTTAACAAATACATCATCAAAAATGGAGCCATCGCATTGGTTGCGCCTCCGATCACACCTGCAAGCAACCCAAATATGAGCATGTTTTTAATTGAGCGACGTAGGTGCAAAGGTTGCGATCTAAATTGATCTAATACATAGAGCCAAATGACCATCCCTAACAACAGCTTGAGATAACTTTCATCAATATAAAGCAGTAGCATGACGCCAAACAGGCTTCCAATCAGGCTACTACCGATAAGACTCCAGTAATTTTTTACATAATATAATAGGGAGATCGGGGCTTTTTCATGCGTCCCTAACACACTCAGATTCATGATAATACAAGGAATAAGTACCATCGCGATGGCAGTCTGTAGAGGGTGAAACAGAGACAATGCTGCTGTACTGATCATCGGAAATCCGAAACCACTCAGACCATGTAGTAATGCTGCTAATGCACACAGCAGCAGTGTTAAAAACTCAGTTTTATACAAAACAGTTCTCTAGCACAGTATTGAATTGATTAATCATCGGTATTGGTTAATTTATAATATTTGGTAAAAATTGCTTGAATAATAGATTATCAGATTATCTCATATCTTTAAGATGTAACTTGAATACACCTTATTTGGCTTTGCGCGTATACTTGCTTCGTTCGAAAATCAAAACATCCAACCAGCAAGGTGCATTGTGAACTTGACCCAATTAGACTGGATAAATTTACTAAAACCTAATTATAAAGTTCTTCCAGTGAAAGAACGTTTGTTCTCAGGCTTTGGCGCACTGTGTGGTTTGGCGATTTCTTCTTTGATTAGTTGGTATGTATTGGGCGGGATGAATGCCTGGTATATCGCGCCGATGGGTGCATCTTCCGTTTTATTATTTGCAGTTCCAAATAGTCCATTAGCACAGCCTTGGAATGTGGTGGTTGGTAATACTTTAGCGGGATTTATTGGGGTGGCTTGCACCCAGCTTTTACCTGATTTAACCACAGCATTTAGTGTGGCTGTTGGATTGGCTATCTTTATGATGATGACCACAGATTCATTACATCCACCAAGTGGTGCTGTAGCCATTACTGCGGTTTTGGGTGGAGAAGCTGTACATAAGCTCGGCTTTCATTTTATCCTTTACCCTGTATTACTCAACTCAGTTTTATTACTTGTTTTTGCAGTGTTTTTTAATCGACTGATTGGGCGAAATTATCCGACTATGCCTCATCTGAATGAACGCTCCAAAGACCCAACACCTACTCAAAAAGTATCGATTCAACCCAAAGATATCGAATATGCCTTAGAGCAACACACTGAACTATTAGATATCAGCCAATACGATTTAGAGAAAATCATTTTAGAAGCACAAGAGCATGCGAATGAGCGATTAAATCATTCGTTCGTGTGTCAGGATATTATGAGCCGTGATGTAATCAAATTATATGAGAATGACGATATTCATCAGGCTTTGGATAAGTTTAAATCGGTTAATTTAATGAGTTTGCCAGTTGTGAATGATCAAGAGCAATTGGTTGGAACTCTAGCATTGTACGAAGTTGTTGAGTGGTTCAAAGGAGCCACTGATCCGCGCAATTCTTGGCAACATTATGTGAAACAGATTATGAGTCGTCGAGTTGTGAAAGTTGATCCATTACAACCGATTCAAGATCTTGTACCTTATTTTGTTGAAAAATCTTTTAATTATATTCCTGTGGTCGAAGAACTGCGTTTAATTGGAATTATTAGTCGGGCTGATATGATTGCGGCTTTGCATCAGCAAATCAAACAACAATCATCTGTATTGTGAGCAAAAAAAAGCTACGGTTGTATAGGGGTAAATCCAACCGTAGCGACCAAACTAAAAAATAAGATTAACGTTTGATTCCTTGATCTTCATACACTGTTTTGACAGGTTGGTTGTAACCTTGTACGTGCTCAACTCGATTCGCCTGTCTTTTTGGAATGACTAACCACATGATTAAATACACCAAAATACCTGGGAAAGCGGCGCTCATAATTGAAATAATCACAAAGATTAAACGTAGTAAATTCGCATTCCAACCAAAACGTTCAGCAATACCGCCCATTACACCAGCGATCATGCTTTGTTGGTTTGAGCGATATAAACCAGAATTGGCCATCGAGTTTTTCTCCTTAAATAAATGAAACAACAGGGAAAAATCAAAAAATTGAGATAATGTGCTGTTGTTATATTAGAGATAGGGTCAAATTCATTTTTTTAAAGTTTCTGTAAGCGAGAGAATAGTTACGGTATGTAAAGAATTGATGGAAAAACCGA
Source organism: Acinetobacter sp. GWC1_38_13 (assembly GCF_001767535.1). Classification (NCBI taxonomy): domain Bacteria; kingdom Pseudomonadati; phylum Pseudomonadota; class Gammaproteobacteria; order Moraxellales; family Moraxellaceae; genus Acinetobacter; species Acinetobacter sp. GWC1_38_13. Next base: position 5,623 of record NZ_MELG01000058.1, read on the forward strand.
CACTATCGCCTAAAATGCACCGACTTAACGCATCTTGCGATAGCAACCTGCGATTTCAGACTCATCGTTACTTTATTTCTATTCCTTTTGTAGATGTGTAAATGTATATCCTGTTCTTTATGATTTACACGGGGTGGAGAGGTCTTGAATAAAATGAACGATGTTGATGTTAGAGAATGATGAATATGCAGTTTCGGTTATTCTTACAGCCCCTCAGTGTAGGAACTCTATTGGTTTTAGGTTTGACAGCATGTGATGGTCATCATACTGAACCAGCGGTATCACACAGTCAAACCCAGCCTAAACCTGTTGAGGCGGCTGTATCGACTGTGCTTGTAGATGATCAAGCAGTTTCCAGTGAAGGTGTTGCTTTAACTAAAGTAGCAGGTCAGGCAACCATTCCTCATGTTGCATCGAAACATATAGAAAAACCATCACCGCAAGATTTGATCTATGCCGGGCGTTATCATGCGCGTATTCCATGTTCTGATCCTTTTGCTGGATGTGTGAACAATGAAAACGAAGCCGAATATATTATTAATTTACTAGATGATGGATCTGTATTTTGGACCAATACCAGCTTTGGACGTTTGGGCACTGATTCATCACAGAATATTGCCAAAATTGAACAGACCTGTAAGCAGGTTCATTGGCATGTTCATAAAGATCAAAATGAAATCATGATTCGTTGTGATGCAGCGGATGTGAATTTGTACTATAAAATTAATGCGAATCAAGATTTGGTGATGAATTTAGACAAGATTTGGAATGGTGATCACGGACAAAATCGGAAGTTTTTTAACGAATATCCGTTTCCTAAGAAAGCCTATGTTTTTGAAAAAGTAAAATCATGATGGATTCAAATATAAAAAAGAGCGCTTAAGCGCTCTTTTTTATGCAGTTTCGATTAGTAATCGAAGCTGAAGTGTTCTGGTGCAAGAGAAGTCAATGTACGAGAAGTCGATACCATTGATTCTGCATGACCTTGAGCACGTGGCAATAAACGGTCAAAGTAGAAATCTGCAACTTTGATTTTTGCTTTATAGAATTCTGGAGTTTCAGCACCGTTACCAGCTTCTAATTTTTCAGAAGCGATTACAGCTTGTTGAGCCCAGAAGTAAGCCATCATTACATAACCAGAGAACATCAAGAAATCATTAGAAGCAGAAGATACGATGTCACGGTCTTTACGCGCTGCAAGCATGATGCGAACAGTTAATGTATTCCATTGAGCGCAAAGCTTAGTTAAGTCCCAAGCGAAGCGACGTAAATACTTGTTGCGAGCATGTGCAGCACAGAATTTTAAGATTTCAGCAGTATAGTCACGAACAACTTTACCTTTTGAGCTTAAAAGCACTTTACGACCTAATAAGTCAAGTGCTTGGACACCTGTTGTACCTTCATACAATGTTGAGATACGTGCATCACGTGCGATTTGTTCCATGCCCCATTCTTTGATGAAACCATGACCGCCATATACTTGGATACCATGGTTTGCAGCTTCCAAACCTAATTCAGTCAAGAAACCTTTAAGAATTGGAGTATAGAAACCAAGTTTGTCATCGGCAGCTTCATAAGCAGCTTGATCACCACTTGCCAGCGCATCAGCCATTTTATCTGCAAGTTTGGCAGCGTGATAAATCATTGCACGACCACCTTCAGCTACAGCTTTTTGAGTTAAAAGCATGCGGCGAACGTCTGCGTGGTGAATGATCGCATCAGCAACACGCTCTGGCTCTTTTTTACCAGAAAGTGCACGCATAGACATACGGTCTTTCGCATAAGGTAAAGCACCTTGGAAAGAAAGTTCAGCGTGTGCGATACCTTGAACAGCTGTACCAATACGTGCAGTGTTCATGAAGGTAAACATGGCATGTAAACCTTTGTTGATTTCGCCGATTAAGTAACCAGTTGCGTTATCAAAGTTCAATACAGCAGTTGCTGAAGCACGGATACCCATTTTGTGTTCGATCGAACCACAAGAAACCGTGTTACGCTCACCTACACCACCATCAGCAGTTGGGATGAACTTAGGCACGATAAATAAAGAAATACCACGAGTACCAGCAGGTGAATCTGGAAGACGTGCAAGTACGATGTGGATGATATTCTCTGTTAAATCATGCTCACCTGCAGAGATGAAGATTTTTGTACCAGAGATTTTGTAAGTACCGTCAGCAGCAGCTTCTGCTTTAGTTTTTACTTGACCTAAGTCAGTACCACATTGAGGCTCAGTTAAGCACATTGTGCCAGACCAAGTACCTTCAACGAGTTTAGGCATATATGTATTTTTTTGCTCATCAGTACCGAATTGCATGATGGTGTTCATACAACCTGTACTTAAACCAGGATACATCGTGAACGACCAGTTCGCAGTACCCATCATTTCTGATTTGATAAGGTTTAAAGACATTGGTAAGCCTTGGCCACCAAACTCTTCTGGATAAGAAAGACCTTGCCAACCACCCATTACGAATTGGTCGTATGCTTCTTTGAAGCCTTTAGGAGTAGTTACTTCGCCGTTGTTAAAAGTACAACCTTCTTCGTCGCCAGACTGGTTGATTGGAGAAAGTACGTTTTCGCAGTAATCAGCCGCACCTTCAAGAATCATGTCAACTGTATCAGCATCAGCATTTTGACCACTTGTCAAAGTTTGGTAATGTGCTGGATAATCGAACACTTCATTCATTAAGAAGCGAATATCACGGAGCGGGGCTTTATAAGCTGGCATAATCTTAATCCTGTATTTGAATCGTTGTGGATTATCTGTATCAGTACTTTGATTATTCACAGTGGTGATGAAAATACATTGATAAACACTGTGGAAAAGACTGTCAGAAAAGCTAATTAAGGCTAAAAACACTTAGTTGAAAATTCAATTTTCTGTTAAAGTTTTAGACTCGTTTTGAATATGAAAATGATCCATTTAGTAATTGAAAATATAACGATATAAAGGTGTTTGATAAAGCTATGCGTTTAAAATATTTAACATTATGTTTGTTTGGTCTTAGTATTTCAGGTTGTTCTCAGCATGTCATTAAAACCAATTCAAGCTCTTCTAGTTTAGAGCAAAAAGCAATAAATAGCATCAATGCGATGTACGAATATCCGAGCTACGACTATCGGGGGAAATTTAATATTCATGTTGACCTTGATCAGCATAAAGCTGAAGCAGATCAACAGAAAGATGTTTTAGATGCTGCTTTGAAACAAAAGGTTGATCAATATCTGCGCGAGCAAAAAGTCAATTTGGATGCAAAACAAAAACAAGCACTATATAAAGCTTTGGCAGAGCAACCGAAAGGTTTGGGCAATAGCAAGTTTGATAAATTTGCTCGAGTAATGGCTAACATTTTAAATGATATGCAATTTGAGTATGATGGATCTGTGCATTATCGACAAAAGATGGGCTCGTTTAACCTCACTGCTCGTTATGAAAAACCAACCTTATTGGTTCAAGCGAAAGTTCCGATGGTTTTGGATTTAAATAACTACAAGTTCTACATCAATTATTTTGCATTGATGCCGTACTTGGTGAATAAAGAAAATCAGAACAATTTAGCGTATTTAGATTTTTCAAAATACCAAGGTTTGTTTAAACAAGTTGATTACAAGAAATTTGCAGAATACATCAAAGCATCGAGTGCTATTTACTATCGTTTAGCTGATCCAAACAGTATCCAAACTTTGTCGGTGAGTTCTGCTGATCAAGCTGCGGGTGTGGTAGAGAAAATTCGTTTAAAAACCACAATTGAAGAGCTGGTTCTGCAAGCGAATCTATATAGCAAAGTGAATGAAAAATACTTAATGCAAAGTATTTTGAAATTTGATGAGCAAAATCTTGAAAAATTGATTTCAGAGCAAGACAAAACAGACACTGCTTCAAAGGCTGAACAAAGTGGCACTTTATTAAATTCAAAGGCAGCAGCTGATGATGCGAGTGTGGTGAGCCAAGAGTTGTATCGTTTAGTGAATCAACACTTTGGAGTAGAAGAGCCAGAGGATGAATATACTGAAGAGGCAGATGCAACCAAAGTCGCAGCAGAGGATGTGGCTCAAGAAGCTGAAGATATCACAGAAGAGGCTGATGCCGTTGCAGAGTCTGCTACTGCAACAGAACAAGTGTTAACAGCCGAGCAATGTACAGCATTACAAAATGCTGCCAAAACAAATTTTGGTGATATTCAGTATTGTCAAACCATGTACGATGTTGATGTTTTGGGTGAACAGAAAACGCCATCGGGTTTCTTGTCTTATATTGAAAAATTGGTCGCAGTTGAAAAAGAGTTTGTTCAATACGATCAAAATCAATTTATTGATGATCAGGGCTTTAAAGCACTTTGGCTGAAGCATCAAGCAGATATTCAAAAAGCATTACCACCCGTTGAAAAGCGTAATCCTTTCGTGATGGATGTTGGCTTGGATGCACAAGGACGTGCAGTCAAACTTGATTATGACTTGAATTATGCACTGCCTGAGCTGAAGTCGAGCTTTAATATCAAAGCAGATATGCTGGTGACAAATTACGGTAAAGCAACCCCGATTGATCAAGCTCAGTTAAAGCAAGCTAAAACATGGGCGGAAGCGAGTAAGGGTTCTATCCTTGAACAAGCGATCGGCAGTTTCTCTGAAAAATTAGGTCAAACAGGCATTCAAGAGCGCTCAGCACAGCCTTATACATTATCTTTGGATGATCAGCTCAAAGTAATTGCTGAGCAGCGTTACGATGCTACACAGTCATATGAACAAACCTACAAAGCTGTGTTCATTGCTAAATTGGTTGAGAGTAATCCAATCCTTGCAAAACGTTACACTTCTCAAGAGCTACAAGAAGTCGCAAGTGTTTATGCTTATTGGTTCTCAGATGAAGAGGTATATAGTCCTGAAGGTAAGGCTCTAAAACAGATCGAAAGCTTACAGAAAAAACACCATTTGGAGCAAGAAGATCAGTTTGATGATAAGTTGGGTCAAGCTGTAAATCGTTTAGTCACAGATGCAATGCGTGGTGACCAAGACCGTCAGCAATGGAAAAAGCTAAAAGCTCAATATAAGCAACCACAGCAATTGTTTGCGAAACAATATCAAATCCAGTTTGAACAAACCAATGGTATTTCGAGCGAAGAAAAGATCTTGTTGGAGCAAACAGCGAATGTGCTGGGGCAAGTATATATAGACGCACGTAAAAATCAGCTTTCTGATAAATCATTGAAGGCACTGAAAATTGAACATAATGAATTTATTGATTATGAAATCTTCAAAGATGTTTATCAGAAAATGATAAGCACAAAATAATTCAGTTAAAAAAGAACCTGCATCATGCAGGTTCTTTTTTATGGTTTGATTTATAAGAAGTCTTTTAATTCAGGTTTCACGCCATTCCAAATAGAGAAAGCTTCAATGGCTTGCCCCACTAGCATGCCGAATCCATCTGTAGAAGGAACTTGTCTAATAAGGGCTTGATCAAGGAAACTTGATGGTTTTCCGTATGCCATTTCGTAGGCGTGATGAAAAATAAGTGTTTGAGGTAATTGCAAAGCTTCACCCGTTAAACTTGCCGAAGTCGCATTAATGACGATGTCAAACTCACCTGTCAGTTGATCTAGGCAGATTGCATGTAGTTTAGTATCGGGCACAGCCGTTTTTAGATCTTCAACCAATTGTTCTGCACGGGCTAATGTACGGTTGGCAATCACAATTTGTTTTGCACCAGCTTGAACCAGTGGATAAATCACACCGCGTGTTGCGCCACCCGCGCCCAAAATCAAAATACGGCTATTTGCTAAGTTCCAATTCAAAGCTTGTATCGCTGCAACTAAACCTTGCCCATCGGTATTATCACCATATAGTTGACCGTCTTGCATCCATAAAGTATTGACTGCTTTGGCAATCTTGGCACGTTCAGT
>NZ_MELG01000059.1:0-2437 GCF_001767535.1 Acinetobacter sp. GWC1_38_13
AAAATATGGATTTAATTTTATTCCATAGCGAAACAGATATGCCGATCTATGTTGAAAATCGAAGTCCGCTGTTAAATAAAATGCGCCAAATGATCTTAGTTGATCAAATCTCAGATATTCAAATCATTAAAAATCGCCTCTGGAATGGCTGCCATGCCATGATCGCTTGGCAGGCGCGTCTTATTGATCATGAAATGATTGGAATTGCTTTAGCAGATCACAAGATCAAGAAATTTGCTGAGCAATTGGTGAGTGAGGTGAAAGCTGGATTGGTAAATATCGTTCCGAATCAAGCCAAACAACTTGATCGCATGGCTGAAAGTTTTATGAGCTCATGCCGTTCTGCTTATAAAGATCCATGTGAGCGTGTTGCTCGTGATCCATTGAGAAAACTGGGTTACAACGAACGCGTACTCGGCAGTATTGAAAATCATATCGTGCAACAATTGCCATATAAGTACTTATTACAAGGTGCTGTTTCGGGTTATGTATATGCGGTTAAGCTTTTAGAAATTCCTGTTGATGAAGTGATTACGCATTTACAAAACGCTATCGAGCAAATGGATATTACTGAGCATGAAAAGAAAGATTTGTTTGAGTTGATTTATACATCAATCTCGACTGAATTAAAGATTTCAGAGCTAGGGCAATCTTTTTGTGTTAAAAATGCCGAGTTTGAAACAGCCTAAATGATTTTAAAATTATTTAATCTTGCCAGTAAATTATGTTTGAATAACACAACTGTCAGAGCGTTATTGTCGTTGTGTTATTACAAACATCTACCCAACTCGTAAAAACTGAAATTCGCAACTATCCAGAATGGCATCATGGTCGGACAGATTATGCTTTGTGGTATATCGAAATTGATCAACCAGAGTTAGTTGAATATTTAGATGCGATCAAAATACATTTCTCAGATTTCCTTATTAGGTCGAATCAACGTCAGTATCACATTACGTTATTCGTGTGCGGTTTTCTAAATACCCATCTTTCTCAATACAATGATGATTTTTCACATGAACAATTCTTACAACATCTAAAATCTATCAATCAATTACAACTTGAACCCTTTGAATTAGAACTCACAACGATCGATAGTTTTAGTAGTGCTTTATTTATTCAAATCATCGATCGAGAAAAAATTTTAGAAAAAATCCGTTCTCAGCTTGCACTTGTCTCGAATGAAATAGCGGCACTGCAATATTGTCCACATATTACGATTGGACTTTATAGCGATGCATGGAGTAGTGATCTTGTTTTAGAGCGAATAAAAAGCTTTGAAGCTAAAAGGATTAAAATTCAAGTGAATCAATTAACTTTCGGTTATTATAAGGCTCAGATTTTACAAGGATTACTATATCCTTATCATCAAATGGTATTAGGTTAATATGTTGCAATTAATTTTGGGTGGTGCACGTTCGGGTAAGAGCCGATTGGCTGAAAATATAGCTCAGCAGCGTGGAATCCCTGTGATTTATGTCGCCACGGCGCAAGCTTTAGATGATGAAATGCAGCAAAGAATTCAACATCATCAGCAACAAAGACCTAAGCAATGGCAACTTTGTGAAGAGCCTATTTTTCTGGCAGATCAATTATTAAAACTAGATCAAGAACATCAAATCATTTTAGTTGATTGCCTTACTTTATGGTTGACCAATCTTTTGTTAGCTGAAGATCAAGATTTGCAGCAACAACAGACAGACAAGTTATTAGAAATATTACCCAAACTTAAATCTGAAATTATTTTAGTCAGTAATGAAACAGGGCTAGGCGTCGTGCCGATGGGTGAAATTAGCCGTCGATTTGTGGATGAAGCTGGTCGATTGCACCAAGCATTAGGACAGCTTGCTCATAAAGTGATGTTTTGTGTTGCAGGCTTTCCAATGATTTTAAAAGATGAGAATTAACATGACTGAACAAAATGCTTGGTACACAGAATCGGCAAAACAAATTGATCTGGAAGCAAAACATCTAGCCGAACAACGACAACAACAACTCACTAAACCAACAGGGGCTTTAGGAGAGTTAGAACAGCTTGCGATTCAGCTAGCAAGTTTACAGGGTACAGTTCATCCCCAAATTCAAAAACCTTGGATCACGATTTTCGCAGGTGACCATGGTGTAGTTGAAGAAAGTATCTCAGCTTATCCTCAAGCCGTGACACGTCAAATGCTTCAAAATTTCGCGTCTGGCGGTGCAGCAATCAGTGTTATTGCAAAACATCATCAGGCACAGTTACAAGTGATTGACTGTGGAACGGTAGGCGATCCCTATGATTATGTCGGTGTAGAGCGACATTGTATTCGTGCAGGAACAACCAACTTTGCTCAACACGTTGCAATGACTGAACAAGAATGTTTTGCTGCATTAGCATTAGGTAAAACTAGTGTGGAGTTAGCTCAGTCAGAACAGGCTGATATCTTTATCGCTGGAGAAA
>NZ_MELG01000059.1:2543-6554 GCF_001767535.1 Acinetobacter sp. GWC1_38_13
ACAACATAAAATTGCAGTCATCAATCAGGCAATTGAACTCCATCAATCCAGTGTTGAGAATGATGCTTTGAAAATTCTAGCTGCCGTGGGTGGTTTAGAGATTGCTGCCATGACAGGAGCATATTTACGTTGTGCTCAAATTGGTTTGCCTATTGTGGTGGATGGTTTCATTAGTTCCGTTGCAGCATTATGTGCTGTTCGCATACAGCCGAGTTGTCGTGACTGGATGCTATTTGGACATCTATCAGCAGAATATGGTCATGTTCGTATTCTTAAAGAATTAAAAGCGCAGCCAATTCTAAAAATGAATCTAAGATTGGGTGAAGGAAGTGGTGCAGGCGCAGCATTGTCAGTGCTGCAATTGGCATGTGTTTTACATAATCAAATGGCAACCTTTGCCGAAGCTGCAGTGACAGGAGATAAAGTTGCGCCTTGATTTACTGCGACATGGTGAAACAACTTTAAGCCATACTTTACGTGGGCATACTGATGATGAACTAACAGAAAATGGTTGGTTGCAGATGCAATCGACCATACAGCAATATGTCGCTGGAGGTACTAATTGGGATGTTATTTTTAGTTCACCTTTACAGCGTTGTCATGCCTTTGCAATCAATTTAGCAGAGCAACTCGAAATACCTTTGCAATTAAATATGCATATCAAAGAAATGTATTTTGGTGATTGGGAAGGTATTTCGACTCAAAGCATTTATGAAAATGAGCCCGAGTTATTGGCAAATTTTTGGCAATTTCCAATAAAATACCATGCACCAAATGGTGAGTCTTTAGAGCAATTTTTACAGCGTGTTCAAGTTGGCTTTGATGAAATCCACACTCAAATGAAAATACACCAATGGAATAGAGCATTAGTTGTTACGCATGGTGGTGTGATTAAATTACTCACTTGTTTAGCACGACATAAACATCTCAATGATTTATTAATAATGTCTGCTGAGCTTGGGCAACTGTATTCAGTAAAAATGTATAAAAACGATAGTCTCAGTTTTGAGGAAATCAAAGAATGACACCATTTTGGATCGCTTTGCAATTCTTGACTGTTTTACCCATCGAACTAAAACAGATACCAACTGCAAAGCAAAATGGTCAATCTGTACTTTTTTATCCACTTGTAGGGTTGCTAATAGGATTAATTCTATTTGGACTTTCAATCCTTCTCGTAAAATTACCGATTATTCTTGTTGCAATCATTATTTTAGTGATTTGGATTTGGCTTACTGGTGGACTTCATTTAGATGGTCTAGCGGATACAGCAGATGCTTGGGTAGGTGGTTTTGGTGATCGGGAACGGACCTTAAAAATCATGAAAGACCCAAGTTGTGGTCCTATCGGTGTTCTAAGTTTAGTTATTGTTTGCTTGATGAAGTTTTCAGCTTTATATGTCTTGCTAGAACAACGGCTCTCTGCATTTTTAATCTTAATACCCATGCTGGGTCGCAGTGTTCCTTTATTTTTATTTCTCACAACACGATATGTTCGAGCAAATGGATTAGGGCGGTCAATAACGGATTCTATTCCTAAAACACTAGCATGGATGGTTTTTGTCATTACATTAGCATTACTTTGTGCATTTAAATGGATGGGATTAGTTGCTTTAATCAGCTTTTTATTGATATTGGTTTACTTAAGAATTTTGTTTATTAAGCGAATCGGTGGTATCACTGGCGATACGGTGGGTGCTACCATTGAGTTGAGTGAGACAGGTTTAATACTAACTTTTGTCATTGCTTCCTTTTATATCTAAGTGAATTTTTATAGGATTGATCCTCCTCAAATAAGAAGGATCAATTCCGCTTTAACGTTTTCGAGTTGCCAATACACTTCCCAAGATAACTAATACTGCAATCAGTCCCGCAATTGTTCCCAACAGAATGTCTCTAAACGTTTTATCTATCGGTAACCATGTCCATTTGTGCAAATAAGCAAAACTAAATCCCTCTAAGGCATCTTGCTGATTTACTTGCGCCGCAATGACACCACTACTTGGTTCTATATAAAGTCTAAGCTGATCATTCAAATTAGTATCAACTTTGATTACAGGTAAACGTTTATTGATAAAACCATATTCACCGCCAAAACGAGTTATCCACGAACTTTGAGTAAAATGTTTTAAAGGTAAGTTTAAATAAAACGCTGCCAAATATTTGCTCTGCTCAAGAGGATTCAATTTTCTAGCATGTTTTGCATCGATTAACTCAATGGCTGGTGCGGCATCTTTTGCATGATGATGGTGATCATATTCTTTCGCTGCGGTCATGCTCCCTTGTAACTGAGGTTTCCCAGTCAATTGAATCATCCAGCCTGCATGAGCTTGATTTTGATTAAAAGCAATCGGTACAAGATTGAGTCGCTGAATTGGGCGTTGAACTGCCAATTGCCATGCTTCAGGGTTTAAATCTTGCGTATGGAAGATGGGCTGAATATTCACAAGTTCAGATTTTTTATGCCAAACATGATAAAAACCACTAAACATCCATAACAAGATAAAAACACTTAAACTGATGCCCAGATAACGATGAAAAAATCGAATTGGCTTTTCACTTAAACGATGATTTTTACGATTGTGTATTTTGAAAAATAATCCTATACCCATCAAGGTCAAAGTAAGAATGCTAATTAAAGCAATTTGCATCAAGAAACTTTGTCCTGTCCACGGTTGATCTCCCCAAGTCCATCTATGTCCTAAGCGGAAGATCCGTGCCATCCACATTTTCTGATCATTGGAAATCGTTGCTAATCGAGATTGTGCTGGATCGACATAAGCTCTTAAACCAGTATCAAAATCTACACGCCAAACAGGTAATAAACGATTGACGCTTGGATAATCATCGCTAAATTGAGTCACTAGTTCAGCAGAAATAATCTGTTGTTGGCTTAAGCTGGTGTACCAAACTGCAAGACGTTTTGCATCTTTTAATTCGGCATCTTCAATAAGTTGCCCAGTATGACGATCAAAATATTCAGCAATATTTTGATTAGGTCTTAAAACTCGATAAGCGATAAGATCTTTATTAAGTTCAATCACTTGTAGTGCAGAAAATTCGGTAATTTTCTGCATTTCTAAGATTTGAGGAACGGACAATCCATCCCTCAAATCAAGCTGTTGGGATGGAGGCATACGTTTTGCAGGTTGTGGTTGGGTTGCACTCATAATTGGATGCAACACACCAGTTAAAGACCACATCAAAACGAGAATGCCAAGTACCATTCCAAAGCCACGATGAAACTTTAGTAGCTTTTTCAATTGGTTGGCATTCATGACTTATTTCCCAAAATGATAACGTAAACCTAATAAATAAGTACGTGGTGCAGCAGGTGTATAACTGGCTTGGTTATTACTAAAAGAGGTACTTTCTGCATAATGCACATCAGCAGCATTGAGAATTTGCCCATAAACCTCATAGGAATTTTTACGATAATTTGCACGTAGGTTTAAAATCGAATGTCCATCATACTTTTCTGTATTGGCATCATTTATCCAGTATGAACCCACATATATACCTTCGACTGAAAGTAATAGTTCTGGTATAGGTTTAATCTGATACTCAACTGTTCCAAAGCTTTTTGGCGAGCTAGGCATCGTATTGCCGCTATAGTCGAGTGTTAGTGAGGGTTGAAATTGCTTATATTCATGTTTTGCGATACTGCCTGACAGTTTTAAACGCTGGTCATATTGTTCGCTGAGTTTCCATGTTCCACCAATTTCGATACCTTGATGTAAGGTTTTTCCAGCATTGCGAGGTTCACGTGTGTTGTCTGGTTTAGTAAAGCTAAGCACTTCATCTTTACCCTCTAGACGATACAAGGTAATTTCGCCATCTAAGCGATCATCCAATAACTTGAAACGCAAACCTAGATCAACGTTATCAAAGGTGGCTTCTTTGAGATCAGGCGTTACTAAATTTGCTCCATAAAGGCTACTCACTTCAGGTGGAACAAAGCCTTGTGACCAATTGCTGTAAAGATCTAATTCAGGCGTAATATTCCAAACAA
>NZ_MELG01000059.1:6892-11132 GCF_001767535.1 Acinetobacter sp. GWC1_38_13
TGGAATGTTGTAAATTTAAACCATAAGACTTAAAGGCGTTATATGTAGTTTGGCCAGTATATGTTCCAGTAGATTTGCCATTCTTAACATCAGTACGGATGTTATAACTTGGATTCTGTTCAGTGGTGTTATCACGATAATACAGTGTCGCTTGACTTTGGTTTTGATCATTCCAACTGTGGTTCAATTGAGATGAAAGTCTTGTTGCATCAACTTCACGATAAGTAAAGGTTTGATAACTGTAACCAGATCGTTTACTGAAATCATCAGCATTTAAACTACCCGTCATATCTGCTTTGAGATGATTATAATTGACGATATTTTTAATTTGGGTGGCATCTGATATGCGCCAATCATGTCTTATAGTTATACTTTGCTTATTACTTTCAGCATGATCTTGCCAGCTATCACCACGCTCACTGGCATAGCCTGATATTCTTAGACCATGCTCCCCAAATTCGGTATCAAAGGTATTGGATGCACCTAGGTCTAGACGGCGATAACCTTCAGAACTAGCACTTAAACCTAGCTCAGCTGTTGGATTTAAACTAGGAGCTTTTGTAAGAAAGTTAATCGTGCCGCCAATTGCATTACTTCCATATAAGCTACTCGCTGGACCACGCAGAATTTCAATACTATCAATCCCAGCCAAATTTACTTCATACAGTGCATTATGGTTAAAAACACCTACAGGACGCACAGATATACCATCTTCTAAATACTGATAAACAGCCGCAGTCGTGATTGGTTGGCGTATAGACATCATGTGCTGCTCATTACCCAAGTCATTCATCAAAACACCAGGTGTTTGATTCACTAACTGACCAATAAATGTTCCATGTTTATCTTCTATATCTTGCTTGCTGATTTTGCTAATTGCAGCAGGAGTATTGCTAATCGATTCTCCCTCACGGCTTGCAGTGACGACAATCGTCGCTAAGGTTTCGGTTTCATCTTTTGATGAAGTTTCAGCTAAAGCAATTGAACTGTAAGTAACAGAAAGGCACGCAGCAGCTAATACTGACAAACGAAATTGAGTATTCATATCAAACTCTATAAAAAAGCAATAAACAAGGCGGTACCGCAGTTCTCACTGGATACGATATTTACGGAATTGCGTTTTATAGAGCGAGTGGAGGTGCTTGTTTAATTGGGAAAATATAGTAGATACGTGGTATATGCAGATCTTCTGTCCACGCATAGCATAGGCATTGTACACGAGTAAACCAAGCCAATAAAAATACAAAAATAATTGCAATAAAAGGAACAATTGCAGCAGCGTCAACACCATAAGTACATAAAGGACAATGCTTCATGATCTTGCTTGCAAGCGCAAAAACTTCTTTAGCATGATCACTAAGTTGATTGTGTTCTATATGTTGAAGATGTTGTTCATGCTGAGTTTTATCGTGCATAGCATGATGGTGATGACTTGAATGGCTATCTGAATCTATTAAGCTATTTTGAATATTTGTAACTTGGCAGTGACTCGGCATTGCATACAGTGCAGGTACAACGCCACTATGAACCATCGTGGGTAAGAAAATATGCCAGAGTAAACAAAGCAAAGTTATCGCGCCAAGACAGGCACGCCACTTTAGCAAATGTTGACGGAAACTGGACTTCATATCAATGATACGACACAGTGGAAATGTGGCAGCAGTATAGTTAAAAAAACTTTGCACTACAAAACATATCTTAAACAGATGAATCAGTATTCAAGATCACCTTATTTGGGATTTATCGAGCTTTTTACGTAAAAAAAACAGACTCATAAGAGTCTGTTTTTTATATCAACTATTTATTAACGATTTGGTAAAACGTCTTTTAACGCTTCATGCATCTCTAATAGTGCTTTTTCTGTTGTTTCCCAGTCGATGCAGCCATCAGTTACTGATTGACCATAAACAAGATCACATAAGTTTTCAGGAATATCTTGACGACCACCTTTCAAATGACTTTCAACCATGATGCCTACGATTGACTTATTACCATCAAGAATTTGCTCTGTGATGTTTTTAAGAACTAAAGGTTGTAAGTATGGATCTTTGTTTGAGTTAGCATGACTGGTATCGATCATGATTTTATTGCTTACTTTAGCTTTTGCTAAAGCAGCTTCAGCTTCAGCAACAGAAGTTGCATCATAATTTGGCTTACCGTTACCACCACGTAAAACTACGTGTGCGTAAGGATTGCCCTTAGTATTAATAATTGCAACTTGACCGTTTTCATTTAAGCCTAAGAAGCTATGACCGTGTTTTACTGATTGCATTGCATTCGTTGCAACTGTTAAACCGCCATCTGTACCATTTTTAAAGCCAACAGGTGAAGATAATCCAGAAGACATTTCACGGTGTGTTTGACTTTCTGTTGTACGAGCACCAATCGCTGACCAAGAAATTAAATCTTGGTAGTACTGAGGTGAGTTCGGATCAAGTGCTTCAGTTGCACAAGGCAAACCTTTTTCATTTAATTCTAGTAAAAGACCACGACCAATATGTAACCCTTTTTCAATATTGAAAGAGTCATTCATATCAGGGTCATTAATTAAACCTTTCCAACCTACTGTTGTACGTGGTTTTTCAAAATAAACACGCATAACTAAATAAAGCGTATCTTTTACTTTTTCACTTAGCTCTTTCAAGCGATCAGCATACTCATTTGCAGCTTTAGGATCGTGGATCGAACAAGGGCCAATAACGACAAACAAGCGCTTGTCTTTACCATCTAAAATATTACGTACAGTTGCACGTCCTTGTAATACAGTTTGCGACGCAGCCGCAGATAAAGGAAGATCAGCTTTCAGTTCCGCAGGGGTAATTAAAGTTTGAATGCTTTTAATGTTAACGTCGTCGATATCTGGCTGAGAAACTGGATTTGACTGTAGAGTATTCATTGCTGTCACAAATTTAATCAAAAGAAGAGGTTATTTTGTCTACGAATATAGCACGAAAAGCCGACTGATTAACTAGTTATAATCATATTTTATGTAGAAACAATCGGCATTTTGCTACTTAAACTGCGCTTGTAGAAGTTGTTGTTTGCTGAATCACGACAGCTTGTTGAGTTTCTACTGGCTTTGGTTTCGCTTTGATCGGGTTAACCATAAAGTTAATCCCTAGCGCAAATAATGTGATACCTAGAATTTTACGAATCAAACGTTCTGGCATATGCGAGCTGATCAATGTGCCTGCAATAATTGCTGGAATAGAACCAACCAATAACCACATCAATAATGTAAAATCGACGTTGCCTGAAGACATATGGCTTAGGCCAGCAACTGCTGTCAATAATACTGCGTGTACAACATCAGAACCAATAATACGAATCATAGGTAGATTTGGGAACATAATTACTAAAGCCATGATGCCAAAAGCACCAGCACCTACAGATGATAGTGTAACGAACACACCTAAGATGATCCCCATGATGACGATATAATGGCGTTTATGTTGTAAAGCATGTTGCTCGCTTTCCATATTTGCTTGTTCACGATTACGGAAACGGTCAAAGAACTTTTCAATTTGCGCACGAAAGACAATCGAGATACCTGTCAAAGTCAGCATAAAACCAAGTACCATCGTTAATACAGCTTTGTAGTTCGTTGATTGACTTAAATAATGTTCTAAAACCCATGAGGTTGCGAATGAAGCAGGAATACTACCGATTGCTAGCCAAATAACGATTGGCCAAACGATATTGAGTTTCTTTGCATGAACAACTGAGCCACAGAATTTAGAGATTGATGCATAGAGCAAATCAGTACCAATTGCGATATGTGGTTCAATTTTGAAAAGGCTAATAAGAATAGGAGTCATCAAAGAACCACCGCCAACACCTGTGATACCTACACAGAAGCCAACCAAAACCCCAGCCATGATAAATTCAATAGGACCAAACATTACCAATATGCCTAATTATGCAAAAACAGGCATATCTTATGCTTTTTTGAGATAACTCGTTGTGATGAATAATGATTTACTTATGCAAAAAAAAGCTAAAGGACGATTTTTTAACGTCATTTGTGTTTGACTCTAGGAGTTAAGACATGATTGATTTTTAAAACCAATAGTAAGGTGATGGGTGTTGCAAATATCCACCAACTGACGAATCCGATCGATATTCCCTCAATCCAACATAATAAACTTCCTGAAATTAGGAATAAAAGAAAAGCCAAGATTCGAAATTGCACTTGATAGGTCGTCATTATTTTTTGATATTTCAAATGAACTTTAGACTG
>NZ_MELG01000059.1:11147-11268 GCF_001767535.1 Acinetobacter sp. GWC1_38_13
ACGATACAAGATGACCATACCGATTAAAGTCAGTAATAAACTAAATAAAATCACACATTCACTCCATTTTTAATCAGTTTGCTTTTAATTTTCTGAGTTGACTTGATTTGTATTGGCTGAA
>NZ_MELG01000060.1:0-5804 GCF_001767535.1 Acinetobacter sp. GWC1_38_13
AGAATCATTTGCTCACGTTCATGGGCTAAAAATGGATTTTTGATATTCCGTTCCGATTGCGCTGAACCTAATGCCAAGATCACGTTCTGACTTTGCTGTAACGCAATTTCAATGGTTTGTAGATGTGCCAAATGAAAAGGCTGAAAGCGTCCAATAAAAACAAGATAGTCAAATGTGTACATAGGCGTAATTTCACTTTTTGTGAACTCATCAGTTGCACCATGTAACGCAAATATGCGACATAATGAGAGCACTTTAAAAATCAATCTGGATTAAAGCAAGGATAGTACGATGACACTTAGCTGTATTCAACAACCTCATCAACATTTGCAAGCAAATTTAGAAGATGGCGTACTCACCTTAGCCATTAACCGTTCAGAAGCCAAAAATGCACTTTACGGTGAACTTTATCTTTGGATTGCAAAAGCATTAGATGAAGCCGATACAAATAAAGATGTACGTATTGTGATTTTCCGTGGTGCAGAACAAGATTTTACTGCGGGTAATGATATGAAAGACTTCATGGGCTTTATGCAAAAGCCATATGAAGGCAAAGCGGGTGATCAACCTCCATTTGTATTATTAAAAGCTGCGGCTCGTTTTTCTAAGCCACTTATTATCGCAGTGAAAGGTGTTGCGATTGGTATTGGTGTAACAATCTTATTACATGCTGACATCGTATTTGCAGACAATACTGCCCTATTCCAAATTCCATTCGTAAGTTTAGGCCTTTCTCCTGAAGGTGCTGCGAGCCGTTTATTGGTCAAACAAGCAGGCTATCAGAAAGCGGCTGAATTATTATTCACAGCGAAGAAATTTGATGCAGCAACAGCAGTAAAAGCAAATCTTGTAAATGACGTTGTTGAAGATGCCTATGCAACCGCTCAACAAACCGCTCAACATTTAGCAGCATTACCTTTAGCATCTCTAAAACAAAGTAAAGCGCTAATGAAAAAAGACTTAGCTGAAATTATTGCTTGCGTCGACGAAGAAGCTGAAATCTTTATGCAGCGTGTACGCTCACCTGAAATGATGGAAGCTGTACAAGCATTTATGCAAAAACGTAAGCCTGACTTCTCACAGTTCAATTAATACATTTCACTGTTTTTATACAAACCATTTAGTCAAGACTGGGTGGTTTTTTTATTTAACGTCCCAATATTAACAACAAACTTATAGGAACATTTATTCTCATGTCTGAGCAAAATCAAACCGAAAAAAAACGCTACTACGAACCTGCCCCTCAAGATATTGATGTTGCCAATTTCCGGAAAGTCATTGAAAGCCGTCGTTCAGTACGTAAGTTCACGGATAAACCGATTCCAAGTGAGATTTTAGATGAATGTTTAGATTTGGCACTGCTTGCACCCAACTCATCAAACTTACAGCCTTGGACATTCTATGTGGTGCAAAATCCAAGCAAGAAAAAACAACTGGTTAAAGCGTGTTTAGGACAACTTGCTGCTAAAACTGCATCCGAATTAATTGTATGTGTCGCTAGAACAGATCGTGTTGATGAGATGGCAAAACTAAATATCACCGAGTTTCCATTTCCCGAAGCACCACCAGCGGTTCAAAAGTATTACCGCTTTATTCCCTACAACTATAAAACAGGTTATTTCAATGCCTTAGGTAACTTCAAAAAAGTTGCATTTAAAGTAGCCCGTACACTTGATAAACAACTTCCTGTGACTGCATTTAACCCTGCCGATGCCAAATTATGGGCAACTAAAACCACAGCTTTAGCCTGTGAAAACCTTGTATTGGCTTTACGCGCTTATGGTTTTGATAGTTGTATGATGAAAGGTTTTGATGAACCTTTGGTTCGTAAAATTTTAAAGCTAAATGATCAACAATATCCTGTGATGGTGATTGGTGCAGGTGAACGGGCTACAGATGGTGTGTTCTTCCCGCAATATCGTTTTGATCGTAATTTATTTATTCAAAAAGTATAATTATTCAATATCTAATATTTGCATAAACTCAAAGGCAGGCTCTTCATAAGGATGGCTTGCCTTTAATGCTTTTGCCACAACACTGGCTTTTTCTTCAGGCACAATAGTTTCTACACGCCATTCCTCAAGCTGCTCTAGTTCGTCTAATTGCCCTAAAAACGGATTTGCACCTTTAACAGGCTTAAACTGCCCTATTCCTTTCGCTTGCCAAGCACAATGCTCATAATTGCCAATACCACCTGCACCAGCTTCAAAGATAGCTTTTTTGGTTAATTCAAGGTGTGATTCAGGTACATAATAAATAAGTTTTAGCATATTCTTAATGATGTTGAACTCTTGCTGATCATCAATCATAAGCTTAAAAACAATGAAATATCAAAGCGAAATATTCATAACGAGGTAACTAACAACTATGAATACAACTTGGATAGCAACCGTTAAGCCAAACCAAAACCAACCTTTATCTTTGCTATGGATTGTTCTCATGTGATTTGCATTTTTCATCATGTTGTTCTCCGATTCTTATGATCATTATTGAGAATGCAAAAATTGAACCATTTTAAATAATATTAATTAAACTAGTTATGATGATAAAATAACCAATTCCAACTCAAAATGCTATAGGTCATCAAAATGGGATAACTTCAACTCAAACTCTTTTTCTACAACAAGAAAAACAACAAACACATCAGAACTCACCTTTAATTTTTACTGTAGATGATGTGTTCTCAGATCAAGAATGTCTTTCATTCATCGAACTTAGTAATCAATATCATTATGAAACAGCTGATATATTCCTAAACTCAGCTCGTCAAGTGCTCACCAATGTTAGAAATAATAAACGAGTGATTTATGATGATATTCAGCTTGCTGAAACACTATTTTCCAAACTTAAACATTTACTGCCTAAACAATTGAATGGCTGGATATTAAGTGGCTTAAATGAACGTTTCCGTTTTTATCGTTATGAAAATGGTGAAACGTTTAAGCCACATTGGGATGGAATTCATGAAGTAAACGATTGGCACAGTAGCAAACTGACTTTATTGATCTACCTCAGCGAAGATTTTACGGGTGGAGAAACAATTTTTTACCGTGATAGTGGTATGCTGAAACCATGTAAGGAAACTCAAATTGCGAGTGTTCAACCCAAACTTGGGCAGATATTAGTATTTGAGCATCAACAGTTACATGAGGGAGCACCTGTGCTTTCAGGTCAGAAATATGTATTACGTACCGATGTAATGTATAAACATCCGATGCTCTTAAAACATCAGGATTCTTAAATCCAATAAGCTGATCTAAATAAAAGCCATTTCATAATGGCTTTTATTTCAACGAATCAAAATACCTATATTTATTGTTTTCTACAAACCAGCTTATTTTTTATTGCATGCCATCACCTTTTTATTTGTTAAATATCGCTTCTCATATATTGTCATCGCAAAAGCTAAACCACATAAAATCACAAAACCACTGGTCATTGGAACTAATGTCCCGTTATATAACTGTCCAATAATCGAAGCCAGAATTAAAGACAATACAGAAGATGATGCACCAATAATTGCTGAAGCCATTCCTGCGACATGCCCCATCGGCTCCATAGCGATTGCATTTAAATTACCAAATAACGTTCCAAACAATAAAAATAGAATGCATGCATATAACATAAACATCCAAAAAGAAATCTGAACGCCAACAAGCTGAATAATCAGGAATATCAAAGAAATTAAACATAAACCCAAAAAACCGTAAATACAGATTGGACGCATACCAAACTTCATTACGATTCTAGAGTTAGTAAATGAAGCAATCCCCATCACACCTGCTAACACAGCAAAATAAGCACTAAACTCTGCACCTGTTTTACCAAACTGCTGCATAAAAATTTGTTGCGAAGTTCCTAAATAACCAATAAACCCACCAAAACAAAAGCCAGCACACAACAGATAACTCATCGTGGTTTTATTACTCACCACTTCCTTAAAACCATCTTTAAATGCTTGTACACGCATAGGCAAACGATTTTCTGGAGCTAAGGTTTCTTCTAAACGTAAAGCAACCCATAACCCAACAATAGTAGCGTAAACCATATATAAAACAAAAATATCTCGCCATCCAAAGAAATGAATAATTAATTGTCCTAAACTTGGTGCAACAGCTGGAGCAACCATAAATACCATCATGATCAAAGACATGATACGTGCCATTTGGGCACCACTATATTTGTCTCTCACAATGGAAATAGAAGCTACATAAGGACCAGACACCCCTATTCCTTGAATAAATCGCCCAACTAAAAACCATTCAAAACTTTGTGTGGAATAACACAACAAGCTTCCTAGAAAGTAAATGACAATCCCTGTAAATAAAATCCGTTTGCGTCCAATCGCATCCGACAATGGACCTGCAATCAATTGCCCCAAAGTCATACCAGAGAAAATCGTAATGATGACCCACTGTGACTGATTATCATTTTGTAAAATAAAAACTTTTCCGATTTCACCTAAAGCAGGTAATACCGCATCAATCGAAAAAGAAACGATCGACATTAATAATGCCATCAACAGAGCAAATTCGTGGAAATGGATTTTTGATTTCATTTGTTATTCTCCATCAATATTCATTTTTATACTTGAATGAAATAAGCCACCTTACGGTGGCTTATTTTTTATTTCATATTAACCAATGAACTTACGTGCATTGCGGAACATACGCAACCAAGCACCATCTTCAGCCCAATCTTCAGGCTTCCAAGAATGTTGTAAAGCACGGAAGTTACGCTCTGGGTGTGGCATCATTACTGTTGCACGACCATCTTTAGAAGTTTGTCCTGTAATCGCCTCAGGTGAACCATTCGGGTTCAATGGATAGTGCTGAGTTGGATTACCCAAACTATCTACATAACGCAAGATGACTTGGTTCTCTGCATTTAAAGTGGCAAGTTGTTGTTCTGTCGCAACTAAACGACCTTCACCATGCGCAACTGCGATTGGTAAAATCGAACCTTGCATATCTTCAAGCAACACAGAAACAGATTTCTCTACACGAACATTCACTGCACGCGCTTCAAATACTTCTGACATGTTACGGTGGAAACGTCCCCAATGCTCTGCACCAGGAATCAGCGGAGCAAGTTGTGACATCATTTGACAGCCGTTACATACGCCTAAGCTGAATGTATTTTCACGATGGAAGAATTGTTCGAACTGATCACGTAGTTTCGCATTGAACAATACTGATTTCGCCCAGCCACCACCAGCACCCATCACGTCACCGTATGAGAAGCCGCCACATGCCACTAAACCTTCAAAGTCGCTTAAGCTCACACGGCCTGCAAGTAAATCACTCATGTGTACGTCGATAGTATTGAAGCCTACTTTGTCAAAGGCTGCCGCCATTTCCACATGACCATTTACACCTTGCTCACGCAAAATTGCCATATTTGGACGACGTGTATTGATAAACGGCGCTTCAACTGGCTCATTTAAGTCATATGTTGGTTGTGCAATTAAACCTTTGTGGTTCTTATCTGCAATTAAAGCAAATTCTTGATCAGCTGTTTCAACGTTGTCACGTAAACGTTGGATCTGATGTGAAACTTCAGCCCAAGCTTGTTGTAATTCAGCACGCTCAAGCGTTAAACCATTTACAACCAATTGATCAGTTGTATTCACACGACCAACAACAGCAATTGTATCTTTCAAGCTAGATGCTGCAACTTCAACTTCTAACTGCGCCCAATCAGCAGCCGTAATTTGAAGTACTGCACCAATTTCTTCAGCAAATAAGCTTTCAGTTGATTGATTTTCTAGAGCAACACCTAAACGCGATGCGAACATCATTTCA